>JBJTFB010000042.1:0-23269 GCA_046093205.1 Acidimicrobiales bacterium | reverse complement strand
CCATGTCGTCGGGCACGTGTGTCTGCAGCACCGTTCCCCAGAAGGTGAACGTGAGGTCGATGGCGGCCCCCGACAACAGTGCCGCGCCGAAGAGGAACACCGGTGCGAGCGGCACCGCGACGGCGAGCATCCACAGTGCCTGCACCGGCATCACCGCCCATGCCGCGAGCATCGGCCGCGACGGGCGAAGCCGCACCGCGAGAAGCATCCCGAGGAGACCGCCCACGCCCCATCCGGCCATCATCACGGCCATGTCGGGTGCGCCACCGAGTGACTCCTTCATCTGCACAGGGGCGATCACACCGAGGAACGCCTCGAAGGAGAGGAAGAACACCGACAGGCCGGCGACCGTCACCACCATCCACCGCCGCGACACGAACTCGGACCAACCGGCACGCAGGTCGGCAAGCGGCGACAACCTGTTGCCAGCCGTGTTCGGTGTGTCAAGGCGGCGCAGCGGCCACACCAGCAGGCCGGCCACGAGGAACGACAGGGCGTCGATCATGATTGCCCAGCCCGAGCCGACCGTTGCCACCAGCACACCGGCGAGCGCCGAACCAGTGACATAGGTGAGGTTCGCCACCACCCCGTTCACCGCGTTCGCCGCCTGCAGACGCTCACGCGGGACGATCTGGGGCATGATGCCGCGGAAAGCAGGCTGCCACATGGCGTGAAGCACGCCCAACACGAACCCGTTCGCAGCGAGCAGCGGAACCGTCGCGTTGCCGGTGATGATGAGCACCGCACCCGCACCGACCACGAACGAACCGATGATGTCGGTGCCACCGACGGTGCGACAGCGGCCGAGCCTGTCGGCCACCACACCCCCCGCAAGCATGAAGAGAACGAGCGACACCATGTGCGCGGCGTTCACGGCGCTGAGTGCGGTGCCGTCACCCCCGGGGAGATCGAGAACCGCGAACGAGAGTGCGATCGGTGTGATCCCGTTGCCGAGGTTCGACACGAGTCGTGAGGCGAGGAGCGTGCGGAAGTCCGCGATGCGCAGAAGCTCGCGCACCTCCCCGCGGTCGGCCGCGGGCATGCTTAGTCCTTCGGTGGCTTCCAGCCGGCGAGGAAGTTCCCGAGCCGGCCGATGGCCTCCGTGAGGTCCTTCGCCCAGGGCAGGGTGACGATGCGCAGGTGGTCGGGGTCCGGCCAGTTGAAGCCGGTTCCCTGCACCACGAGCACGTGCTCGGCGCGGAGGAAGTCGAGCACGAACCGCCGGTCATCCTTGATCGGGTACATCTCCGGGTCGAGCCTGGGGAACACGTACAGCGCGCCCTTCGGCTTCACGCAGGTGACACCGGGGATCCTCGCGAGCGCGTCGACGGCGGCGTCGCGCTGTGCGAGCAGGCGACCCCCGGGCAGGATGAGTTCCTTGATGCTCTGGCGTCCGCCGAGCGCGGTCTGGATTGCGTACTGCGCCGGGTGGTTCGCACACAACCGCATGTTCGTGAGCATGTTGATGCCCTCGATGTAGCTCTCTGCGTGCTTGCGCGGGCCGGTGACCATCATCCATCCGCTGCGGAAACCCGCGAGGCGGTAGGCCTTCGACAGCCCGTTGAACGTGAAGGTGAGCACGTCGGGGGCCACCTCGGCGAAGGTGTGGTGCACCGCGTCGTCGTACAGGATCTTGTCGTAGATCTCGTCGGCGAACACCACGAGGTTGTGCTCCACCGCCAGGTCGGCGATCGCCCGCAGCGTGGAGCGGTCGTAGACCGCGCCGGTCGGGTTGTTCGGGTTGATCACCACGATCGCCTTGGTGTTCTTCGAGATCTTCGAGCGGATGTCATCCAGGTCGGGGTTCCAGTCCCTCGACTCATCGCACAGGTAATGCACCGGCCGGCCCCCGGCGAGACTGGTGGATGCCGTCCACAACGGGTAGTCGGGCGCTGGGATGAGAACCTCGTCGCCCTGGTCGAGCAACGCGTTCAGGGCCAGCTGGATGAGTTCGCTCACGCCGTTGCCGAGCCAGATGTCGTCAGGATCGGTGATGTCGATGCCGCGCTCCTGGTAGTGCTGCACCACCGCGGTGCGTGCGGAGCGGATTCCCTGGGAGTCGCTGTAGCCCTGCGCCTGGGGCAGGTGCCTGATCACGTCGACGAGGATCTCGGGCGGTGCCTCGAAGCCGAACGGGTGCGGGTTCCCGATGTTCAGCTTCATGATGCGGTGGCCCTGGTCCTCGAGGCGCTTCGCCTCCTCCAGCACCGGCCCGCGGATGTCGTAGAGGACGTTCTCGAGTTTCGCCGACTGCTTGATCTCCTCGATGCTCACGACGGCGACCCCGGGTTCAGCGGAAGTTCTCGAAGTAGCGGCTGGGCGTCGGCCCGCGCTGGCCCTGGTACTTGCTGCCCTTGGCACCGCTGCCGTAGGGGTTCTCCGCGGGTGACGTCATGGTGATGAAACTGATCTGGCCGATCTTCATCCCGGGGTACAGCGTGATGGGCAGGTTCGCGAGGTTCGCGAGCTCGAGCGTGACGTGACCGTCGAAGCCGGCATCGATGAACCCGGCGGTGGAGTGGATGACGAGACCGAGACGACCGAGCGAGCTCTTGCCCTCCACGCGCGCCACCAGGTTGTTCGGCACCGCCACGCGCTCGAGCGTGCTGCCCAGCACGAACTCACCGGGATGGAGAAGGAAGCAACCGTCCCCGGGAACCTCCACCAGCTCGGTGAGACCGGTGAGGTCCTTCTTCACGTCCAGCACGGCGGCCGTGTGGTTGCGGAACACGCGGAACAGGTTCGACAGCTTCACGTCGATGGACGACGGCTGCACGCACGCGGCATCGAAGGGCTCGATGACGATGCGGCCCGCGTCGATCTCGACCCGCAGGTCCCTGTCCGAGAGAATCACGGAGGAAACCCTACTCCCGGGCCGATTCGGCACATCGGTCGTTATGCGTGGCCCCACCGCCGCAGGATGGGCGCTCAGCGGTCCGTTGGTAGCCTTCGGTGCGTTCTGCGGGTGTAGTTCAATGGCAGAACATCAGCTTCCCAAGCTGAGAATGCGGGTTCGATTCCCGTCACCCGCTCCAACCGCCCCCTGCGCCGGTGTTGCGGCCGCGCTCAGCCGCCGGCGAGGGCAACCGGTTGGTGCAGCCGGCCCACGAACCACTCCTTCGCCCGGTGTGCAACAAGATCCAGCGTTCCCGGTTCCTCGAACAGGTGACCCGCCCCACGGATCTCCACGAGCGTGTGCGTGCCACCGAGTCGTCGTCCCGACTCGTGATTGAGCCGCAGCACTGCGTCGTCGTCGGAACCCACCAGGAGCAGCACGGGGCACTGCACCGACGGCAGGTCTGTGTCGGCCATGTCGATCCGTCCCCCGCGCGAGACGACCGCCGCGATCCTGCGCGGCTCGCGGGCCGCTGCCCGCAGTGCCGCCGCGGCGCCGGTGCTGGCACCGAACCGCCCGATCGGCAAGCCGCGTGACCATTCCTGTCGGGCCACCCAGTCCACCACCGCAAGAAGGCGGCCGGTGAGGAGACCGATGTCAAACACGTTCGAGCGGTTCTCGGCCTCGTCGGTGGTGAGCAGGTCGAACAGAACTGTGGCGAGACCACCCTCGTTCAGCACGTCGGCCACCCGCCTGTTGCGCGGGCTCAACCTGCTGCTGCCGCTGCCGTGCACGAACACCACACAACCGACCGGTGCGGCCGGCACCACCACATCGGCATCGAGCGCGGTGCCGGCATCCACACGCACGATGAACGACGACCGGATCTCCCTCGGGCCGAAGTCGGCCATGATCCGCACCACGTCGGCGTCGGTCACCTCGTCGAAATCGTGGTACCAGTTGCCCACCGCACCGAAGAATGCGGGGGTCGACACCGCGATGCACTCGTCGGCGTACCTGCGGAACTCCTCCTGCCAGCCCTGCGGTGCCACCGGCGTGGCCACCACCACCCGCCTCGCCCCGTTCATCCGCGCGAACAGGCACGCCGCCCTCGCGGTGGCACCCGTGGCGATGCCGTCATCGACGATCACCACGAGCCGGCCGCGCACGTCGGGCACGTCACGGCCTGTGCGGTAGGTGCGGGCGCGGTCCACCACCACCTGGCGCTCCCTGCGCTCGGCCTCCCACAGTTGCTCGTCGGTGATGCTCAACTGACGGATGATCTCGTCGTTGGTGACGCGCACTCCGCCCTCGCACACTGCTCCCATCGCAAGTTCGCGCTGCCAGGGCACGCCGAGCTTGCGTGCCACCACCACATCCAGCGCCACGTGGAGGCTCCGCGCCACCTCTGCCGCGACCGGCACGCCACCGCGCGGCAGACCGAGCACCAGTGCGCCCGGGGGAAGGTGCCGCAACTTCTCTGCAAGTGCCCTGCCTGCCTCTGATCTGTTGCTGAACCGCTGACCAACCATGCGCGGAACGTACGGATGCACCCGCGCGAACCTGCACACCACCGATGACAACAGGACACCCGTGCCCGTGGTCGACACGAACGTCCGTCCCGATACCGTGATGACGCCCGCAGCCACCCCGCCGGGCACTGCACGTCGAGGGAGGTGACGCCGTGGTCGAAGAGGATCTTCTGGCACAACTGCGGCGCAACGAGCGCGGTGCCTGGGAGAGGTTCTACGACTCCGTCGCCGGCGAGATCCGTGCGTACGTGAGCCGCATCGGGGCACGTGACCCAGACGATGTGGTGGGCGAGGTGATGATTCAGGTGGTGCGTGACCTCCCCGGCTTCACCGGCACGGCCCCCGAACTGCGGCCGTGGGTGTACCGCATCGCACGCAACCGGGTGATCGACGCCGGCCGGCGCCGGGCGAGACGGGTCGAGGAGGTTCCGCTCGAGTCCGAACTGCAGTACCTGCGCCTGACCGCCGAAATTGTCGACGAGCGGCCCGACCTCGACGAACTGTCGGACATGTTGAACTGGCTGTCCGACGACCAACGGGAGGTCGTGTGGTTGCGTTACGTGCTCGATCTCTCGCTTGCCGAGACCGCCGAGATGATGGACCGCGAGCCGGCCGCCGTGGCGGCACTCACCCTCCGGGCCATGCACCGCCTGCGACGGCTGCTCTCCCCGTACTCGATGTGACCCTGCACGGGCCGGCGACCCCGGCCGGTGGGCAGGAAATCCCGGTACACCCGTCATGAACCCCCGTCCTCCGACGCTGTAGTGGACGTGGCAGACGACCAGAACACCCCCCGCGATGGCTCCGAGAGCCACGTCATCGAGGCCCTGAAGGCCCTCGGCCGGCAGGAATCGGCAGCACCCGACGGATTCACCCGTCGCCGCCACCTGAAGGCGATGGAGCGCGCCGCCGCCCCCCGTCGGCGCACTCTCCCTGCCGTCGGCGTGGCCGCGGCCCTCATCCTCGTCACCGCAGTCGCGGTGAACGGGGGCGGGCCCGGCAGCGAGTCCCCGCGCAACGCCGCCCTCGACAGCCGCGCACTGCGCGAGGCACCCGAGCTGTCACCCGTTCCGCTGGAGCGCGATGAGGACTGGGTGATTCTCGAGGTGTCAGCGGCGCGTGCCGGTGACGTCGCGAACGAGCTGCGCTCGCTCACCGGGTCGGCCCCGGTGGTGGTGGGCAGCAACGACGACTCCACCACCTATGTGGTGCCGCAGTCCGCCGCCAGGTCGATCGCCGACACCACCGGCATCACCGCGACACCCGACACCCCGGTGAAGACGGTCGGTGACCCCGTGTCTCAGAACCCGGTGCCGTCATGGGGACTCGACCGCATCGACAGCGCGTCGCTTGACGGCTCGTACTCGTACATCAGCGCCGGGGCGGGCGTGTACGCCTACGTGATCGACACCGGCGTGTACGCGGGCCACTCCGACTTCGGTGGCCGCGTGCGCTCCGGGTACACCGCGATCTCCGACGGAAACGGCACGGGCGACTGCAACGGTCACGGCACGCACGTCGCCGGCACGGTCGCGGGCAACAAGTACGGAGTGGCGAAGTCGGCAACGGTCGTGGCCGTGCGTGTTCTCGACTGCAACGGATCGGGCTACGTCTCCTCCGTCATCGCCGGCATCAACTGGGTGGTCGCGAGCCACCCGGGCGGTCCCGGGGTGATCAACCTCAGCCTCGGTGGCGGTGCGAACTCCGCGCTCGACGCCGCGGTGGAGAGTGCCGCCGCTGCCGGGCTCGTGGTCGCCGTGGCCGCGGGCAACTCGTCGGCCGATGCGTGCTCCTATTCGCCTGCGCGCGCACCGAGCGCCCTCACCATCGGTGCGATCGACCAGAACGACAACCGTGCGGGCTACTCGAACACCGGCAGCTGCGTGGATCTCTGGGCGCCCGGTTCGGGCATCACGTCCGCAGGAATCACCGGGTCCGGTTCGTCCTCCACCCTCTCGGGAACATCCATGGCCTCGCCGCATGTTGCCGGTCTCGCCGCGCGCATGCTGCAGGCCCGCCCGGGCATCTCCGCGGCAACCATCGCCTCCACGCTCTCCGAGCCGAGCTCGGTGAGGAACCCCGGCGGAACGTCCGTGGTCGAGTTCGCCGAGACACCCGACTTCGCCGACCCCACCACCACCACGGCGCTCGAGACCAGCACGGTGCCGGAGTCCAGCACCACGGTCGACAGCGTCCCGGCACCCACCAGTACGTCACCCGCGGTGACCACCACGGTGCCCGCGCCCACCACCACCGTCCCGGTGACAACGACGGTGCCGAAGAAGCGCGGCAACG
Source organism: Acidimicrobiales bacterium (assembly GCA_046093205.1). Classification (GTDB taxonomy): domain Bacteria; phylum Actinomycetota; class Acidimicrobiia; order Acidimicrobiales; family Ilumatobacteraceae; genus UBA2093. The sequence continues at coordinate 16,606 of JBJTFB010000042.1, read as the reverse complement.
ACGACAAGAAGCGCAACCGTGAGGCCCCGCAGCCGAAGGAGTTCCAGCTCCGCTTCGGTGAGGGCGACGACAGGTACGCGCTCACCGCGTCCTGGACTGACGACGGGACACCGGAGTCCTGGAGGGTCGAGTGCGCCCGCCTCTCCGCCGGCGCCAACGCCCCCGCAGAGACCACCGTTCTCGTGGAGCGCTCCAGTGTCACGGTGCGCGAGCGCCGCAACACCGCACAGCTCGCCGTCACACCCGAGTCGGGCATGCGGTGCTGGATGGTCTCACTGGTCGGCACCAACGTGAGCCCGCGCAGCAACCAGTCGATCGTGCCGCCGGCGCCGCGCAGGAAGCGTGACGATGACAAGACGACCACGACGACGGTTGCGCCCACCACCACGACGGTCGCTCCCACTACCACCGTCCCGGTGACGACCACGGCGCCTGCACCCACCACCACGGTTGCGGGGACATCACGGGTGACCACCACCGTGCCGCGGGCGCCGGAGACCACGCGACCCACCGTTCCGCCGAAGCCGACCACACCGCCCAAGACGACGGCGCCGAAGAAGAACCCCTAGTCGGTCAACCGACGAGGCTGGCGAACGCCCACACGGCGGCCACCAGCCCGATCACGGCCATGAACAGGCTGCGTCCCACGGGGGCCTTCGCAAGGTCGGCCTCGTTCTGGCGGGCCTGCGGCGGCTTCACCACTGCCAGCACGTTGCCCACGAGGAGTGCACCGCCGAGTGCGAGCGTGAGCCACGCGAGCAGGTTGTCGCCGAGGAACATGCGCTATCTCGCCGGGTTCTGGAACTGGGTGAACTGGCTGAGGAACACCAGCTTCAGCTGACCGACAGGGCCGGCCCTGTGCTTGGAGAGGATGACGTCGGCCCAACCGCGTGAGTCGAGGTCGGCGTCGGGGTTGCTGACCTCCTCGCGGTAGAGAAACATCACCGTGTCGGCGTCCTGCTCGATTGCTCCCGACTCGCGCAGGTCGCTGAGCTGGGGTCGCTTGTCGGCGCGCTGCTCGAGGTTTCGGCTCAGCTGCGACAGGGCGACGACAGGGATGTTGAACTCGCGCGCGAGCAGCTTCAGGTTCCTGCTGATCTCGCTGATCTCCACCTGGCGGTTCTCGTTGCTCGACTTGCCGGTTCCCATCAGCTGCAGGTAGTCCACCACCACCAGCGCGGGCTTCAACACCTCGGTCGTGGTGACCCTGCGCAGCTTCTGGCGCATCTGCACCACCGTGATCTGGGCGGTGTCGTCGATGTACAACGGGATGTCGAGACGACCGGTGGCGGTGACGATCTTCGACCAGTCGTTGTCGGTGAGCTTCCCGGTGCGCAGCCGGTCGGACTCCACCTGCGCCTCGGCCGAGATGATGCGCTGAGTGAGTTCGGCAGCTCCCATCTCGAGCGAGAAGAACAGCACGGGCCGCCCGGTCTTCTTCGCCACGTTCACGGCCATGCCGAGCGCGAACGCCGACTTTCCCACCGCAGGCCGCGCACCCACGATGTTCAGGGTGCCGGGCTGCAGACCCGCCAGCAGGCGGTCGAGCTCGTAGTAGCCCGTGGGAACGCCGGTGATGTCCTGCTTGTTCTCGTAGCGCTGCTCCAGGAGCGTGGTGACGGTACCCGTGAGAAAGTGCAGCTTCTGGAGGGAGTCGGTGAGTGTCTGGCGGCCGACGTCGTAGACAATCTGCTCGGCGCGGTCGACTGCTTCCGTCACGTCTGCCGGCGCAGAGAACCCGATGTCGGCGATCTGAGTTGCGCCGAGGATGAGCCGGCGCAGCAGTGCGGTGTCCTTCACGATCTGCACGTAGCGGCGCGCACTCGACACCGACGGTGTCGCGTTCTGCAGCTCGAGCAACGTGTCGAGGCCGCCCGTCTCCTCGAGCATGTTGGTGCGGCGCAGTTCGTCGGCCACCGTGACGGGGTCGACGGCATGACCGCTCGAGGCGAGGGCGCGCACGGCACCGAAGATGTTCTGGTGCGCGGGCTTGTAGAAGTCGGCAGGCAGCAACTGGAGATCGACGGCGTGACCGATCGGCTCCTCGCTCAGCATCATCGCGCCGAGCAGCGACGCCTCGGCATCGATGTTGTGCGGTGGCACGCGTGCGTCCTGGCGCGCGTCGCGACGCTCGCGGAACCCGCGCTCGGGGCGCGCATCTGTGCGGTCGTCGGAGATGGTCATATGGAGTACCCCACCATGCCTGCGTTTCGCTGTGAATCGCTAGTGGACAACCCTGTCAAATGGGTGTGGACAGGGCTGGGGATGACCCCGCCAACCTGTGGACAGACCACGCCCGGGGACAGGCCGGGTCGGCCGCGTCAGCCGACGATGTTGACGGTGACCGTGCACTCCACGTCGGCGTGCAGGCGCACGACGGCCGTGTGCTGACCCGTGGTGCGGATCGGCTGGGTGACGATCTTCTTGCGGTCGAGCGTGACGCCGGCCTGTGCAGCCAACGCACCGGCGATGTCGGCCGAGGTGACCGAACCAAAGAGGCGCCCTTCGCTGCCCGCGCGGGCCTTGATGGTGATCACCTTCGCGCCGAGAGCCTCAGCCACGGTGCGGGCGGAGTCGCGGTCAGCGGCCTCACGCAGGTCACGGCGGCGGCGCATTGCCTCTGCCTGCGCCACTGCCCCGTCGGTGGCCGGGAAGGCCATTCCCTTCGGGAGAAGCAGATTGCGGGCGTGGCCGTCGGACACGGTGACAATGTCACCGCGCTTGCCGAGACCCTGGACGTCCTGTCGGAGAACAACCCTCATGATCAGCCCTCCGTGTCCTCGGTGGTGTCGTCCGCATCAACGGGCACCTCGACGCTCACGGGAGCGGTGGGGGTGTCCTCGTCGGGCTGGAACACGGTCTCCTCGTCACGGCGCTCGGCACCCGGGCGTGGGGCGCGGGTGCTGACGGTGCGCTTGGTGTACGGAAGCAGCGCCATCTCGCGGGCGTTCTTGATGGCCGTGGCAATCTCGCGCTGGTCCTGCACGGTGGTACCGGCCATGCGCTGCCCACGGATCTTCGACCGGTCGGTGATGAACTTCTGCAGAAGCGTCACGTCCTTGTAGTCGATGTACTCGAGCTTCTCCGACTTGAGCGGATTGGCCTTCTTCTTGAACTTTCGGTTGGTGTCACGCGCGCTGCGTGCCTTGTTCCTCTTGCTGGTCATGTTCCTGGTTCCTTGTGTGAACGATGCGTGGTTGCGATGTGGTCGGGCGGATCAGAAGGGCTCTTCGTCGCCGCCGAAGTCGGTCTCGGGCTGGGGCTTGCCGCCACCACCACGGTTGCCGCCGCGGTTGCCGCCACCGAAGTCGCCACCCTCACGGGGGTTGCGCTCCACCTGGGCAGTGGCGTAGCGGAGGCTCGGGCCGATCTCGTCTGCGTTGATCTCGATGGCGGTGCGCTTGTCGCCCTCGCGGGTGGTGTACTCGCGCTGCTCGAGGCGGCCGGTGACGACGACGCGTGTGCCCTTGGTGAGGGTGGCGGCGGCGTTCTCGCCCATCTGGCCCCAGGCCACGATGTTGAAGTACGAGGTCTGCTCCTGCCACTCACCGTTCTGCTGGTAGCGGCGGCTCACGGCGAGGCCGAACGAGGCCACGCCTCGTCCACCCGTGGTGAAGCGGAGTTCGGGATCGCGGGTGAGGTTCCCCACGAGGGTCACTGTGTTGTCTGCCATGTCTTGGCTCCTTCTGTGTCAGGTACGTCTCTAGCGGACGGGTGTCCGTGAATCGGGGGGCGGTCAGGCCGCCGAGGGCATGCCGCGACGGGCAGCCTCATGTTCGGGGAGACGGAGAAGCTTGTGGCGCAGCACATCGTCGGAGATGCGGAACCCGCGCTCGACCTCATCGAGGGCACCGGCCGGGGCCACAATGTTGAACACTGCGTAGTAGCCGTCGTCCTGCTTCTTGATGGGGTATGCCAGGCGGCGACGGCCCCACCAGTCGGGGTTGCCGTGGATCGCGCCGCCCACCTGGGTGACGGAGTTCGAGATGGTCTTGAGATACCCGTGTGCGGCGTTCTCGTCGAGCTGACCGCTGAGGATGACCATGAGTTCGTAGGCACGCATCGCGTGAAACCTCCCTTCGGACCCGGCCCTCTCTGACCGGGGCCCCCTTGGGGGCAGGGCGAATATGACCCCATGAGCGTATCGGCGGGGGGCCTCCCCGCAACAGGGTGCGGGAACAGGGAGCAGGGAGCCGGCATGTTCATCGATGCCATGTGGGACTTAGGGTTGGCCAGATGGCACGGGGAACCTGCGACAGCTGCGGAGCGACCGACGAGATGCTCTCGAACGTGCAGCGGATCTACTTCTCCGAGACTGCAGACGGCTCGCCCGCGGACAGGCTGGACAACGAGGTGGAAGCCTGGTGCCCGTCGTGCATCACCACGTACCCGCACTCACCGGCGGGCTGAGCGCCGCACTGCCGCGGGCCGCGGCAACGAACTAGCGCGCCATGCGTGTGCGGCGCTGGCCGACGATCGGCAGCATCCGCAGGAGATGGTGCCACCGGCACGACGGGCACACCTCCACCACGTACGCGGCGTAGTCGTGTCCGGTGCGCTGCAGCTTCACGATCTCGGAACGTTCGGTGATGAGCCGGCCGTGACGCGGCAGTGAGTGACCGAACACGTAGGTGAGAAGCACCACGTTCGCCTCGCTGCACACCTCACAGCGGTTCGTTGTCTCTTCGCCCAGGTTGCGCGCCGCACGGATCAACTCTGGGTGAGCGTCACACAGCGACTCACGGCTGACGCGACCACGACGGAACTCGTTCAGCAGGGCGCGGCGCGCTAGGCGGTGGTCGACGACACCCGAATCACCACGGAGCATGTCCACCGAGAAGCCCATGGGCCGACACGATACTTCTATGATGAGTACATGACCGATGCACACGGACTCGTGCGCGACGGTCTGGGAATCTCCTACGGCACCGACGTGGTCGACGACCTCGACCTGCGCGTGTGCGGCGACGTGCGCAACAAGCGCGCACTCGAGCTCGGGATCCACGGGGCAGTGCCGAACGGGGTGATCCTGGCGCGCAAGGGCGCAAGGGTCGTCACTTTCGACCCACGTCGTGACGCGATCCAACGGGCACGGCACGCAGCAGCGGAGCACGAGGTGTCGGTGGAGTTCCATGAGTCCGACCCCGCCGACCTCGGTGCACTGATGAGCGCGTCGGTCGACCTCGCGGTGTCGATCCACCAGATCACCCATGACACCGACATCGCCCGGCTCTTCCGCCAGGTGCACCGCGTGCTGAGGCCGGAGGCCGGTTTCGTCTTCGCGCTCGTGCACCCGGCCGCGGCGATATTCGACCGCAACGACCCCACCGCGCGCCGCCGCTACGGGGAATCCAGCCCCACCATCGGCGAACTGGCGATGGCACTGCAGCGCACGAACTTCGCCATCGATGTCATGCACGAACTGATGCCCACGAACAGGCCTGACGCCGTGGTCCCGAGCACCCTCGTGGTGCGCGCGCGCAAGCTCGGCAGCTGACTCAGCCGTTGCGGCGGCGGGTACGCCGCAGCGCCGACGCGGTGTCCTTGTTGGTCTCCCACCACGCCATCAGCCGCCGCGTGGCCTCCTCCTCGCCGAGAAGACCCTCCTCGAGGCGGATGTCCATGAGGAACTCGAGAGCGGCGCCGACGGCGGGCCCGGCGGGCAGACCGAGCAGTTCCATCACCCGCACGCCGTCGATCTCCGGTCGCAGCGCGGCGAGCTCCTCCTTCTCGCCGAGCACGGCGATGCGCTCCTCGAGCTCGTCCATGCGGCGCGCGAGAACCGCGGCCTTCTTCTCGTTGCGCGTGGTGCAGTCGCACCGGGTCAGCACGTTCAGCTCGGCGAGCAGGTCACCCGCGTCGCGCACGTACCGACGCACCGCGCTGTCGGTCCATCCCATCTGGTACGTGTGGAAACGCAGGTGCAGGTTGACCAGCTCCGTCACCGCCTGCACGTCGTCGTTCGGGTACTTGAGGGCCCTCATCCGTTCGCGCGTCATGCGCGCACCGACCACCTCGTGGTGGTGGAAGGTCACGCCCTTTCCGTCCTTGTACCCGCGCGTGCGCGGCTTGCCAATGTCGTGGAACAGCGCGGCGAGACGCGTGATGCGGAAGTCGAACCCGGGGTGCGCATCGGGGCGGACGTTCTCCACAACTGCAATGGTGTGGGTGAGCACGTCCTTGTGACGGTGGATGGGGTCCTGTTCGAGGCGCATCGTGCGGATCTCGGGGAGGAACTGATCGACGAGCCCGGTGTCGATGAGGAACCAGAGACCTGACGAGGGCCGGTCGGTCACCATCAGCTTGTCGAGCTCGTCGCGCACGCGCTCCACCGACACGATGGACAGCCTCTCCGCCATTGCATGGACGGCGGCAACCAGTTCGGGGACCGGTTGGGCATCGAGCTTGGCGATGAACCGGGCCGCCCGCATCATGCGCAGGGGGTCGTCGCTGAAGGACTCCTCGGGCGCCAGCGGCGTGCGCAGGGTGCGAGTCATCAGGTCGGCCGCGCCGCCGAACGGGTCGACCAGCGTGGGTTCGTCAGCCGTCAGCTCGAGGGCCATCGCGTTGATGGTGAAGTCGCGGCGTGAGAGGTCGACGTTGATGTCGTCCGCGTACTGCACCTCGGGCTTGCGCGAGTCCGGTGTGTACGCCTCGGCGCGGTGTGTGGTGATCTCGTAGGTGCGCCCGCCCACCTTCAGGCCGATGGTGCCGAACCGCTCCCCCTGCGTCCACACCGCATCAGCCATGCCGGCGACGATGCGCTTGGTCTCCTCGGGGCGCGCGGTGGTGGTGGCATCGAAGTCGATCGCATCGAGGGGCACGTCGCCGGTGGCGAGCAGCAGGTCGCGCACGGTGCCCCCCACCAGGTACAGCCGGTGCCCCGCGTCACGGAAGCGGGCGGCGAGCGGCTCCATCTCCTGGAGGACGGGGGTGAAACGGGCTGGAATCATGCGGTGGACGCCCGATGTGCGGGCATCCCAAGGCTAGGAGCGCACGCAGGCTCCGCTCGGGACGGGTTTCGGGAGCCCGTCCGGACGGTGGGAACTACGGTTTTCGGGTGCCCGACTCACCCCGCACTCCGGGCCCGCCACGGGCAACCGGCACCCGGACCCTCCGGCACGACTCGTTCACGGTGTCCGTGCGCACCTGGCCGCACCCCGACGCCGGGCCGATGGCCGGTCTCACCTTCGCCGGAGCCCATGATGAGGACGACTCCCTGCCCCCGGACACCGTGGTTGCGCACTGGCTCGAGGACATCAGGGCCATGGGGTACGCGTCCGTGCGCACCGGAGCAGTGGGCCCGGGCATCAGCCGGAGGCTGGGCGCGTTCGGGTTCGCATGTGTGCAGGACCTCAGCCTGCTGTCGGCCGATCTCACGAACGGGCTGGTGGCCGGTGGCCGCGCACGGCGCATCCGTGTGTTGACCCGGCAACGGCTCGACGGGGTTCTCGAGGTGGACCGACGCTCCTTTCCGGGTGGTTGGCACATGGACGCGGCCATGCTCCGGGATGCCCGACACGCCACCGCACGAAGTGCCCTGTGGGTCCCGCGGGAAGGGGGCCACAGGGTCGGCTTCGTGCTCGCGGGCCGGACAGCCGCCACGGGCTACGTGCAGAGACTCGCCGTTGACCCCTCTCGACGGCGGCACGGGAGCGCAACAGCGCTGCTTGCCGCGGCCCACTCCTGGATGCGCGCGTCGGGCTGTTCAGTGTCGATGGTGAACACGGAACCGACGAACGAACCCGCTCTCGGCCTGTACCGACGGTTCGGGTATGTGGCCTTGCCCTACCGTTTGCAGGTGCTCGAGTGCGATCTCACGAAGCCGGTGACGGCGTGATGCGTACCCGCGCGCTGCTACTCGGGCTGGTCCCGGCCGCTCTCGTCGCTCCGTCGTCGACACAGGCGGCCCCCGCGGCCTTTGAGGCCGCCCCGATCGGCATCGTGGCCCAGCCATTCCACGTGCTCACCCCGGTGAACGCCCGGTTCACGCTGCGATTGCCCGCCGCCGTGCCGCGCACGGCCACCATCCGGTTCTCGCTGCATCGTCGGGTGGCCAACCGCGACTCCTTCCGCGCAATCGCAGACCACTTCGCCGAGCCCGGGGTGATCGACCTCGTCACGGTCCCGGTTCGCCGAGGTGTCGGAGCCGGTTCCGACACGTCGTTCGACGTGCTCCTCACCACGAAGGACGGTGCGCGCGACGACCTGTTCATGCCACAGGAGGGGATCTACCCGTTGTCGATCGATGCGGTGTCGGCCGACGGGGCGCTGCTCGGCACCACACTCACGTTCCTCCACCGGCGTGCGGTGGAGACGGCGGTGGCAGTTCCTGTCACCGTGGTGGCCGGACTGACTGCTCCGGTGTCACTTGCCTCGGACGGACAGTTCGCCCTCCTCGATGCCGCGCGGGCCAATACCCGCGCGTTCGTGGAGTTCCTGCAGGGTGTCACCGGCCCGGTGTCGGTGCAGGTGCAGGCCGAACTCGTCGAGGCCCTTGCCCAGTCCCCCGAAGGGCCCGACATCGAGCTCTTCACCGCGCTCAGGTCGGCCCTCGCCGGGCGGCGTGTGGCCCTGTCCCCGTGGGTCGGTGCGGACGCCGCGGCGCTTGTTGCCGACGGACTCGCCGCACAGGTCACCGAGATGCTGAACCTCTCGGCGGCCACCTACGCGCGGCACCTGCCCGGGGTCGTCCCCCAACCCTCCGTGTGGCTCGCCCGCGACAGCGTCGACCGCCAGACCCTCACGCTGCTGCGCAACCTCGGCATCGGCACGCTCGTGCTTCTGCCCGCGGCAGGTGCAGGCACCGAACGGGAGGCATCACCCTCGTTGATGTCGCGGCCGGCCGGTGCGGGGAACGGCTCGATTGCGGTTCTGTCGGCCGACGATGCGGTCTCCACCACCATCGATGCGGCAGGCGACGACCCCGTGCGCATCGGCTACCGGATCGCCGCCGAGACGATCTCCCTCAGGGACGACCTCGTCGCCGCCGGCGCCGGCCGGGACACCGCCCGGATCGTGGTGTCGTCCTCCAACGGGGACCTCGTCGACGGTCCCAGCCTGCAGACCGCAGTGCGCGCCCTGAACGCGGCGCCGGGCATTGCACTGCGCGAACTGAGCGGTGCCGAGACGGTGGGCCCGGACACGCCGGCCACAGTCTTTCCCGCCACCGCCGGCCGCACCACGGGAGGCCTGAGGTCGGCGATGGTCCAGACAAGGCGCGAGCTCGACGCCGTGCTGTCGATGCTGCCCGAGGACGATCCGCGCACGGTGCTGTGGTCGGAACTGCTCGCTGTGGCCGCCGGGGGCGGACCCGAGGCGGGTGCGTACATCGACGGCCTGCGTAGCGAACTGCGCAGGCTCACCTCCTCGGTCAGCCTTGCCACCGCCCCGGACATCACGCTCTCGAGCCGCAACGGGTCGATCAGGCTCCAGCTGCGCAACGATGAGACCACACCTCTCTATGTGCGTGTGTCGGTGACCAGCCCGAAGATCACGATCGGGAACCGCGCCGACATCGTCGAGCTCCTCCCGGGCAGCACAACAGACGTCAAGGTTCCGATCAGTGTGCGCTCGAACGGGTCGTTCCCCGTCAACGTGAGGGTCACCACGCCCGCGGGGCGGGTTCAGGTGGTGTCTCCGGCGGTGATCACGGCCCGTGTTCGGGCCGTCACCGGGCTGGGTCAGGTGGTGAGCATCACCCTGCTCCTGGTGCTCCTCGCGTGGTGGTGGACGTCATGGCGGCGGAGGCGCAGCGGCGAGGACCCAGCAGGTACCGTTTCGGGTCAATGAGCATCCGCATCGTCACCGACAGTTCCTGCGACCTCCCCCAGGACGTTGCCGACGCCCTCGGCATCGCCATCGTCCCTCTCTCCATCCGGTTCGGGGACGAGGAGTTCATCGACCGCACCACCATCACCACGGACGAGTTCTGGCGCCGCTGCCAAGAGTCGGCGGATCTACCACAGACCGCCGCACCCTCCCCCGGTCAGTTCGAGGAGACCTATCGCCGTCTGCAGGCCGAAGGTGCCACCGGCATCGTGGCCGTGTGCCTCTCCTCCTCCCTCTCGTTCACCATGCAGAGTGCCGAACTCGCCGCCAAGCAGGTGGCCGGGGACATCAGCGTGCGCGTGGTCGACAGCCGGAATGCCTCCCTCGGCGTGGGGCTCATCGCTGTCGAGTGCGCAGAGCGCGCCCGGGCGGGTGCCTCGCTGGATGAGGTCGAGGCCCTGGCCCTCGACCTCGTGCCCCGCACCAAGGTGTTCGGGGCCCTCGACACTCTCGAGAACCTGAAGAAGGGCGGCCGCATCGGTGGTGCCAAGGCCATGATGGCGAGCGCCCTGTCGATCAAGCCGCTCATCGAGGTGCGCGGCGGCGAGGTGGCCGAGGCGGGCAAGCAGCGCACCCGCAGCAAGGCGCTTGCCTCGCTCATCGACACCCTCCGCGGTGCCGGCTCGGTGGAGCGCCTCGGTGTGCTCCATGCCCAGTGCGACGACGTCGACCAGTTCGTGGCCCAGGTGCGCGAGGTGTACTCCGGCGAGATCATGGTCGGCGACATCGGCGCAGTGATCGGCACGCACGCCGGCAAGGGCACCATCGGCATCGCGTTCCGCACCGCCGGCTGACCGACACCCGATCCCTGTCGTCGGGACGAACGACGACATTCCGCTCCCGCGGCGTTGTCCACAACTACCGTTTGCGGTCGGCGATGGTTGCTGATTCACACTCCGACGACATTCTGGGCGGCCGTTACCGGCTCGACAGTGTCATCAACACGGGCGGCATGGCCGTCGTGTGGCGTGCGACCGACCTCCAGCTCCACCGCGAGGTGGCCGTCAAGATGCTGAAGGACTCCGTCGCCGGCGACCAGACCACCGTCGAACGTTTCCGCCGCGAGGCCATCGCACTCGCGCGCGTGCGTCACCCCCACATCATCCCCGTGTACGACTGCGTCGACGAGGGTTGGCGCGTGGCGCTGGTGATGCAACTGATCAACGGCCAGAGCCTGCGCGAGCTTCTCGACTCACGGCGCGGTGGAAACGTCGGCAGGGCCCACACGCTCAGCGTGTACACAACCGTCCACGTGGGCCGCGCGATCGCGTCGGCTCTGGCGGTGGTGCATGCGCAAGGCATGGTTCACCGCGACATCAAGCCGGCGAACATCATGATGGTCCGCAGCGGTGAGATCTGGTTGACCGACTTCGGCATCGCAAAGGGCGTGAAGTCGAGCGAGAACGACGACACCGACCTCACCAGCGCCGACCTCATGATGGGCACCGCGAAGTACCTCTCGCCCGAACAAGTGCAGGGAAGGACTCTTGACGGCCGTGCCGACATCTACTCGCTCGGGCTCGTGCTCTACGAGTGCCTCGCCGGGCACGTGCCGTTCAAGGGCGACAACGACCAACAGGTGGCGATCGCCCGTCTCCAGCGTGACCCCACCCCGCTCGCGGGCATCCGCAACGACGTTCCCAGCACGGTGCTCAACGTGATCCACAAGATGCTCCGCCGCAAACCCGAGAATCGCTACCAGTCGGCCGCTGAGGTGGTTGCCGCGCTCGATGACGCAATGGCGCACGTGCACGATGCGGTCACGCCGCCCACCGGTCTCCCGGGCGCCGGCTCTTCGACGACGACATCGCGCACCAGCGAACCGCTCGACCCGCTCATGCGACAGCGCGTGGAGGAGGCCAAGACTGCGGCAAGCGGAAACCCCGCCACGGCAGGCGGAAACCCAGCTGCGGCAAGCGGAAACACGGTTGCTCCGGAGTCCCGGGATGTCACGCCGCAGTCGACGGCGCGGTCGAAGTCCGGCCTCCCGCGCAGACAACGCACCCGCACCGGCCGCGCGTTGCTGCCGGTGGCACTCGTCGTGGTTGCATCGCTCGTGATGGGAGTGATGCTGTGGAACGGCCTGCGCAACACGCGTTCGGTCGCACCGGGGGACGTCACCGCGGCACCGCAGCTGCCGGCGGTGTCGTTGAAGGCGCTGCGCAGTTACGACCCGAACGGCGACGACGGCGCGGAGAACGAGTCACAGGTGCCCGCGCTCCTCGACAACAACCCGGCCACGGCGTGGACCACTGTGTGCTACGGCGACCGCTACTTCGGCTCCAAGGGCGGAGTCGGTCTCGTGCTCGAGCTCTCCGGCACGGGCATCGGCACCATCACGGCCAACTTCGCGAACGGACCGTGGCACGCGGAGGTCTACACGGCCGACACCGAGTCCGTGCCTGCGCGCTTCGAGGACTGGGGACTGCGCGTCGCCGACCAGTACGGGGAGAACCCGGGCATCGGAAAGTTCGATGTCCGCACGCCCGGGCGGTGGATGCTCCTCATGCTGCGCGAGGCAGGGCGCAGCGCGGGCTGCAGCAACTCGAACCCGTACAAGGGTTCGCTCTCCGACCTGTCGTTCACGTCCGCCCCGTAGCGGGTCGGCTCGGGTTACGGTTCTCTGCGGCATGCACGACGAGAAGGAACTGATTGCACGTGCCCGCAAGGGCGACAGGGCGGCCACCGACCGCCTGTTGCGCCTCCACTACGACACCGTCCATGCCGTGTGCCGTCGCATCGTGATCGACCGTCATGCCGCCGAGGACGCCACCCAGGCCGCCATGATCGCAGTCGTCCGTGCGCTCCCCGGCTTCGACGGCCGGGCGAAGTTCACCACCTGGCTCTACCGCATCGCCACGAACGCTGCGATCGACGAGGTGCGCCGCATCCGCCGCCGGCCAGTTCCTGTGGACCACACCACCGTGTCGGTCGCACAGTCGGGCGACCGCACCGAGTGGGTGACGGAGCGGCTCGCCTTCGAGACCGCCCTCGGGTCGGTCACCGAGGAGTACCGACCGGCTCTTGTTCTGCGTCATGTTGCCGAGCTCGACTACGCCGAGATTGCCGAGGTCCTCGGTCTGCCCGTGGGAACCGTGCGCAGCAGGCTGGCCCGGGGTCGCAGCCAGTTGATGGAGGCCCTCGGGAACCCCGACGGGGGAGCCGGTCGTCAGAACCCGTCAGCCGACCCGGGTCTGCCGGGTGCTGACCCGCGAACGGAAGGAGGAACACGATGAGCGAACACGACCTGCCCGATGACATCGCCGCACTGCTCCGCGACGTTCCTGCGGCCGATGATGCCGTGCGCGGGTCACACATCGCCGCCGCCCTCGACGAGATCGGCGGGGCGCCGACAGCCGTCGTGGTTCCGTTCCGCTCGCGCACGGTGCTCCGGTTCGTCGCTGCCGCCGCGGTGGCGGCCATGCTCGGGGTGGGAATCGGTTGGTCGGTGCGCGGGGGCGACAGCCGGCCGCTTGCCGAGGGCTCCACCGACACGGTGCGCAACGCAACCGTCATCGCAACTGCCACGACGGTGAAGGGCGCGGTGTCCTCCTCATGTGACTTCTCCGTCATGAAGGACGCCACATGGCTCGGCGAGTACGAGACAGACGGCAAGCGTTATGCGCTTCTCGTCGGCAACCTGTCGGTGATGTGGTTCGACCTCGACACCTGCTCCAGGGTGCAGGACATTCCCCACCCCGACACCACAGCCCCCTGAACCGCGTCGCCGTTAGGCTGACCGCGTGCCGTCGAACCCCTTCACCGACCCCGAATGGGCCACACGCACCGTCGACTTCATCGACCGCAACGTGGCCCGGGTGCGCAGGTACACCAGCCAGCCCGTGGTGACCACGGCACGCGGCATCGTGTTCGGCACCATCGCCCTGTTCGGCCTGGTGGGAACCATCGTTCTGCTGTCGGTGGGACTCACCCGCGGACTGCAGGCGGCCCTCGATGCCGCCCTCAGCCGCGACGCCGCCGTCTGGGTCTCGTATCTCGTCTTGAGTGCGGTGTGCCTCGGCATCGGGGCGGCACTCATGCGCAAACGTTTCACCAAGGAGGACCCCACATGACCCAGTCCCGCGACACCATCATCATCGGCTCGGGCCCCGCCGGGCTCACCGCCGCGATCTACACGGCGCGGGCCAGCCTGGCCCCGCTCGTGATCGAGGGCGAGCCATCGTCCACCAGCGACCAGCCGGGCGGCCAGCTGATGCTCACCACCGAGGTGGAGAACTTTCCCGGCTTCCCGGAGGGCATCATGGGCCCCGAGCTCATGGGCAACTTCCGTGCCCAGGCCGAGCGGTTCGGTGCCGATTTCCTCACCGAGAAGGTGACGAAGGTCGACTTCACGTCCCGACCGTTCCGTGTGTGGGTGCGCGAGCAGGAGTTCACCGCGAGGTCCATCATCGTGGCCACGGGGGCGCAGTCGCTGATGCTGAACCTGCCGCGCGAGTCCGAGCTCATCGGACACGGTGTGTCCACCTGTGCCACGTGCGACGGTTTCTTCTTCCGCGGCCAGGAGATCGCGGTGGTGGGCGGCGGCGACTCCGCCGTGGAGGAGGCCTCGTTCCTCACCAAGTTCGCCAGCAAGGTGTACCTCGTGGTGCGCCGTGACGCCCTGCGGGCCTCGCGCATCATGCAGCAGCGGGCCATCGACAACCCGAAGATCGAGATCATCTGGAACAGTCAGGTCACCGCACTCCACGGCGATGCGGCGCTGACGGGAGTCAGTCTCACCTCCACCGACGGGACCACCAGCGAGCTGTCGGTCACCGGCCTGTTCATTGCCATCGGCCACAAGCCGAACACGGGCATCTTCACCGGGGTGCTCGACATGGAGGACTCCGGCTACCTGCTCACCCGCGAGGGCAGCACCTACACCAACGTGGAGGGCGTGTTCGCCTGCGGCGACGTGCAGGACCACACCTACCGCCAGGCCATCACGGCCGCCGGATCGGGCTGCATGGCAGCGATCGACTGCGAACGCTGGTTGGAGAACCAGCACTAGCATCAACCCCGTACGGAAGGACTTCCCATGGCCGACAACATCGTCACCCTCACCAGCGACACCTTTGACGAGACGGTGAACGGTTCCACCCTCCCCGTCCTCGTGGACTTCTGGGCCGAGTGGTGCGGACCGTGCAAGCAGATCGCCCCCATCCTCGCCGACATCGCGAACGAACAGGCCGGAAGGATCACCATCGCCAAGTTGAACGTCGACGAGCACGGCGACATCGCCGGCCGCTTCAACGTGATGAGCATCCCGACGCTTCTCCTCTTCAAGGACGGCGAGATCGTGAACAAGATCGTCGGCGCCAAGCCGAAGACCGCTCTCCTCGCTGACCTCGCGCCGGTTCTCGGCTGAGCCTCACGAGGGAAGGCCCCACATTTCCGACGGTCTGAGGATCGCCCCGGGTCACCGCGGTGACGCGGTGCGCGAACTGCAGAGACGCCTTGCCGCGGCGGGTTTCCTCGCACCCGGCTCCGCCGAGGACGCCAACTTCTGCGCGCGCACCCACGCAGCGGTGATCGCATTCCAGGAGCAGTTCGGCCTGCGCCCCGACGGCGTCGTGGACGACACCATGTGGTCGGTGCTCATCGAGGCGTCGTGGTCGCTCGGTGACCGCATCCTCTATCTTCGCTCCCCCAATCTGCGCGGCGAGGACGTGGCCGAATTGCAGGTGTCCCTGAACAGGATCGGCTTCGACTGTGGCCGTGTCGACGGGATCTTCGGCCCCGCCACACGCACGGCCCTCACGGAATTCCAGCGCAACATCGGCCTCACCGAGAACGGCATCGCAGCACCCGACGTCGTGTCGGTTCTGACGCAGGTCAGCTCGCAGACAGGCAGCGGGCCCGGCATCGCACTCGTGCGTGAGCGCGAGGAGATGGGCGACTCCACGCCGGAGGCCGCGGCCCGCATCGTGATCGGCGGTTTCGACGGCGTGGCCGACCTCGTGCGTGCCACGCAGTTGCGTGCGCACGAGGTGTTCCCGCTCGCGACATCCGTGCAGTCCGACTCCCTCACCCAGGCGCAGACCGCGAACACCTACGGCGCGCACGTGTATGTGGGGTACGAGAGCTCGGGCGACGACACCTGCACCATCCACTTCTACGAGGTACCGGCGTTCCACAGCGTGGGCGGGAAGGCACTGGCCGAGCGCATCGCGGCCGCCATCAACGAGACGATTCCCGAACTCAGCGCACACACGGCCGGTGTGCGCCACCCAGTGCTGCGCGAGACCCGCATGCCCGCGGTGCTGTGCACCATGGGGCCCACCACGCTGGTGCACCTGAAGACCGACGCCGTGTCCAGGGCCGTGGTGGCATCCGTGCGCGACTGGCTCGCTGACCCACTCGAGGCCTGAGGCGCGTTTTCCACAGCACATCCACAGATGTGCACAACGTGAAGCTTCAACACCCAGTTGAGGTGGAGGGTGCTGTGGACGAACTACACGGTTGTCGTCAGTCCTGCTGTTCGGTCATGCGGCGGTAGATGCGCTCGAGATCCATGAGATCGGCGAAGTCGATCGAGATCTTCCCCCGCTTCCCGGCCATCGACACGTTCACGCGTGTGTCGAGGAAGTCCGCGAGCATCTTCTCGAGCTCGAGCAACCCGGCCGGCTTCAGCTGGATGGGCTTCACTCCCCCACCGCCGCCGATTCCGGCGCGGCCACCGGACTTCACTGCGTCCTCGACGGCACGCACCGACCACTCCTCGCGCACCGCTGATGCCGCGAGCGACTCCATCAGTGCGGTGTCGTGGCAACCG
>JBJTFB010000041.1:0-2973 GCA_046093205.1 Acidimicrobiales bacterium | reverse complement strand
CCTCGAGGACCTCCGCTTCGACCAGGAATGGCTGGTGGTCGACATGCAGGTGAACGAGGACAGCACCATCAATCTTCCGCTCGGCGTGCGGCAGTACTGCCACGCCGAGCGACCGGTGACGTACGTGAAGTGCCACGACCGTTACAGGCGGTGGGAGTTCCAGGTGCAGCCGCACGAGGACTCCTCCGCACTGAACACCCCCGCGGGGATCTGGGCACTTCTCGCGCCGTGGATGACCCCGTCGGACGGCCGGTTGGTGCGATCCGCGGTGTACCGCTTCCACGCGGTCGTCGCACCGGAGATGCGACGCGGCAACGTGTTCCTCGCCGGTGACTCCGCCCACCAGATGCCGCCGTTCGCCGGGCAGGGCCTGAACTCGGGCATGCGCGACGCGGTGAACCTCGCATGGAAGATGTCGTACGTGAAGCGCGGCCTCGCGGGTGATGCGCTGTTCGACACCTACGGAGCGGAACGCATCCCCCATGTCACGAGCACCGTGGCGCACGCGGTCGATCTCGGCCGCCTGATCGACCAGCTCGCCGGCCGCGAGAGTCACGGTGTCGACATCGAGAGCGGGTACGGCGGCAAGCGACCCGCCCCGTTCCTCGAGGCAGGAGCAGTGGTTCCCGGTGACCCGCGGGTCGGGCACCAGTTCTGGTGGCGCCCTGCGGTGTCGGGCGCACTGCGGGCGGACTTCACCACCTTCGTGGTGGTCACGAACGAGCCGGTCGGGCTTGCGGGCATCGCACACGGGGTGCCTGCCGTGAACGTGGTCGACCCCGATGCCACGGGCGGCTCGTTCGCCGTCGTGGTGCGACCCGACCGCTACGTTGCTGCCGTGGCCGGCAACGAGCAGGAACTCACCGGGTCATTCGCGGCGCTCGCGGCGGTGATGCGGTGACCGGTCACACGCTCCCGGATCCGACGGACCCGTCACCGAAGAAGGAAGCCCGTGAGTGCATGTCGTGCGGCGCACCGTATGCCACGGCGTGGGGCACCACCGACGGCACCGCCTGGCTGTGCCGTGAGTGCGCAACGCTGCACGGACTCGGCTGTCCGTGAACTCTTCTCCCGCGCGGATCAGGTGAGCTTGCGGCGCATGCCCTTGGCGGCACTGTCACCGACCTTGTTGAACACCAGGCCGAGCGCGAGGTTGAACGGTGCGAGCAGGCCGTTGAAGGTCAGCTTCGCGTCGTAGGTGACGTCGCACCCCGATGCCGTGGGTGTCACGGTGATGCGGTCGACCGAAGTGAACACGGAGTTGCGCCCGACCAGCAGCACGTTGGACGACCCGTCGTGTTCCGTCGTCTCGTAACGCAGGACGGAGTCACGGCCACCGAAACCACGCACCGTCACGTCGAATGTTGCGCCGGCACCCCCGCCGGAGCCCTTCACCTGCGTGACACGGGTGATGCCGCGGTCCCACTCGGGGTAGTTGCGCATGTCCGACATGTAGTCGTACGCACGCTCGGCGGGCCAGGAGGACGGGATGGTCACGACGTAACGGGGCATGTGGTGTGCAACACCCTGCGGTGCTGTGCCATTCCGTAGCGACAGGTCAGGGTCTGCGGCGTGCGCGCGCGGCAGGCATCCAGAGGTCGCCGGCGGTGGCATCGATGTGGGCGAGGTAGGTGTCCCCCACGGGTTCCACGATGTCGAGGAACCTGTGGACGGTGTCCTCACCCATGGCCTGCCACACGGGCACGCACATCTCGTTCGTGCGGTCCTCCAGCCACTGGCGGTAGCGCACGCCCTCCTCGTTCACCGTGTCTCCGTCGGCGAAGCCGCGTGCGGCCAGCACCGCGAGTCCGCGCTCGATCTCCGCGTCGTCGGCACCCCTGCTGCGGGGAAGCCACTTGTCGGGGTATCCCATCCACGCATCGTGCAGCAGGCCGGCCTCCGCGATGCCGATTCCCTCGGTGACGAGGAGAGCGAAGTGGGTGTCGCCGCGCCACTCGCGGATGGTGTTCACCGCGTTCCATGCAGACCCTGCCGGGTGCTCCGGGCGCGGCCACGAACGGTGCGCCGCGAACAGCACGCGCCCGCCGGCGGGGGCGGAGTCGGCGGCACGCCAGAGATCTTCGGCCATCGCGCCGAGCGGGTCGATCACCTGTGGTGTCATTCGTTTCAGCCCATCGAGAACTGCAGCATCGCGTGCATCGGTGACCTGCTGCCAGGTCGCGTGGGGTGCGGTGTGATTGATGCCGAACTCCACGAACCCGCGCTTGATCGTGAAGAACGCCGCGTAGACCGCCTCGGTGCCGGCGGAGGCGAGCGGTGCCGCGCGGTTCGCGATGTAGTGCCCCATGCCCCCGGGCACGCCGAGTGCCTCGAGGTTGCGCTGCGCCGTGGGGTCCCAGAAGATCCAGCCGATGAGCCTGTGCGAGGCGAAGCCCGCGCGCCGGGTGAGATCGAGCCAGTCGGTCATGGCGTCCGAAGGTAACCGTGCCGGCCGCGCTGTCTCACGAACGCAGGGTGTTCGAACCGTCCAGCAGCCCGTCGAGCTCGCCGTGGAGAACGGTGAGGTGTCGATCACCTACATCGGCCGTCTCGACGACGTGCCGCACCACGGCACCGAGGAGATCCACGGCGAGCTCGACGGGCTGCTGGACGGTTCGAACACCCTGCGTTCGTGAGACAGCGCGGCCGGCACGGTTACCGTCGGACGCCATGACCGACTGGCTCGATCTCACCCGGCGCGCGGGCTTCGCCTCGCACAGGCTCATCGGCTGGATCTTCTGGGACCCCACTGCCCAGCGCAACCTCGAGGCACTCGGCGTGCCCGGGGGCATGGGGCACTACATCGCGAACCGCGCGGCACCGCTCGCCTCCGCCGGCACCGAGGCGGTCTACGCAGCGTTCTTCACGATCAAGCGCGGGTTCGTGGAGTTCGGCATCAATCACACCGCACCCCACGCGACCTGGCAGCAGGTCACCGATGCACGCGATGCTGCAGTTCTCGAGGGCCTTAGG
>JBJTFB010000040.1:0-2795 GCA_046093205.1 Acidimicrobiales bacterium | reverse complement strand
TCATGGCAGCGCGCGGTGACCTCGGAGTGGAGCTTCCCTACGAGGAACTCCCCGTGTCCCAACGGGAGATCGCACTGACGGCCCTGCGCACCACCGTGGTGGTGATGGAGTCCGCCGAGAGGCCGGTGATGCGGCACTCGAGGCGGCCGTCATCCAGCAGCACCCTGTGCCCCACGGCTAGCCCGAGGTCAGCGGACCGGCGCACCCCGTTGTCGAGGCCCAGGGATGCCATGGAGAACGCCATGGAATCCCCCGCGACCAGAACGGTCTCGTCCCCCGCATAGCGCATCTTCGGCCCCTGGATGTCGACCAGCACGGCACAACGTGGGGCGCTGTCCCGAACGAGACGGATGTGGGCCGCGAGCCCCTCGGTGTCGAGGTGCGAGCAGTTGATGCGGAACACATCCACCCCTGCCGACTCGAGGGCGGAGATTCCCTCGGGTGTTGCGCTGGCGGGGCCGATCGTCGCCACGATTTTCGTCTTGCGCACGGCCTGACACTAACCGCCGGGGGGAAACGTTGACGGGCGATGTGTCACGAACGTGACAACAGACCCCCGACGATTCCGCCCGTACCGGAGGTGTTCGAGGGAATGGCGGCGGAGATCCACCCCAGAAGTTCGTTCGGGTTGCGGGTCTGCACCCACAGACGACCGGGGCCCTCGAAATCGAGCACGAGACCCTCGCCGCTCTTGAACATCTGCACGATGCCACCAGTGGCCTTGCGGACGGTCATCCCCACCGATCCCTCGTAGGCCACCATGTGCCCCGAGTCGACCGTGACCCTCTCACCCGCCGCGAGGTTCCACTCCTCGAGCGCGCCGTAGCACGCAAAGACGACCTTCCCCGCACCGCCGGCGCGCAGGATGAACCCGCCCTCGGACCCGAAGAGGTTCTTGAAGCCGCCCCACTTGGTGTCAAGTTGCACCGATGACTCGTTCGCGAGCCAGCATCCACGGGAGATGAACAATGCGGTGGGTTCGCTCACCGAGTACGACGTGATGTCACCGGGAAGGCGTGCTGCGACGTCCACGAAGCCCCCTCCGGCGGGTGCGGTGTACGTGGAGACGAACAGGCTCTCCCCGCCGAGCGCGGCGCGCTTCAACGACTTCAGGACTCCACCCTCAGCCTTCGCCGAGAGGTTCACGTCGGGTGACATGGCCATCATGCCGCCGGACTCAACCTGGACGGCCTCTCCCCCGGCAAGACCGAGACGGGCAACCGAGAAGGCCGGGGACTGACGAAGGGTTACTTCCATGACCGAGAATGGTATATGAGTGCGCCAGCGGCGGGCCCATGTCTCCGGAACTAGACGGGACTCTGGTGTCGAAGGGGGGACTTGAACCCCCACGCCCTAACGGGCGCCAGCCCCTCAAGCTGGTGCGTCTGCCTATTCCGCCACTTCGACGAGGAAAGGTCAGGCTACCGAGGGTCGCTCAGGAAGCCAAAAGGAACGCAAGCGCAACCACGGTGAAGATCCACACGGTCGCGAGCACCGCCGTAATGCGGTTCAGGTTCCGTTCGGCGGCCGCGGAGCCGAGCGCCGCTCCGGAGGCTCCACCGAACATGTCGGAGAGTCCGCCACCCTGGCCACTGTGGAGCAGGACACCCACGATCATCGCGATCATCGACACAACGTTGACCACCAGGGCCAGGTACATCACCACCGTACGCACGGCGGAGAATCCTAACGCTGACCCGCCCCGGTTCCCCTCAGGGCCACCGGGGTGGTGTCCGGGAAATGGCAGGCCACCATGTGCCCCGGGGCAATCTGTTGCGGTACGGGTTCCTCTGCTGCGCACAGAGCCTCGGCACGCGGGCAACGCGTGCGGAACCGGCAGCCCGACGGCGGGTTGATCGGGCTCGGCACGTCACCCGTGAGAACGGTGCGGTGCCGCCGGCGCTCCTCCACCGGGTCGGGCACGGGCACCGCCGACAGGAGCGCGTCGGTGTACGGGTGCGCCGGGATCTCGTGCAGTTGCTCCGCGCCGGCGATCTCGACGATCTTGCCGAGGTACATCACCGCGATGCGGTCGGAGATGTGCCGAACGACAGAAAGATCATGGGCGATGAAGAGATACGAGAGTCCCATCTCGCGCTGAAGATCCTGCAGCAGGTTGATGACACCGGCCTGAATGGACACGTCAAGGGCCGACACCGGCTCGTCCAGCACGAGGAAGTCCGGGCGAAGTGCGAGAGCGCGCGCGATACCGATGCGCTGGCGCTGGCCACCAGAGAACTCGTGCGGGAAACGCGTGGCATGGTCGGCCGACAGTCCCACGAGCTCGAGGAGTTCTGACACCCGGTCGGAGTGGCGCTCTTGCACCTAGTGAATCGCGAGCGGCTCGGCGATTGCGGAGCCGACAGTGAGGCGCGGGTCGAGGGATGCGTACGGGTCCTGGAACACGATCTGGATGCGCCGGCGCAGCTGACGCAGGTCGGCACTGGACATGGTGGTGAGTTCCGTGCCGTCGTAGACGACCGAGCCCGACGTGGGCTCGAGGAGACGCAGGAGACAGCGACCAACAGTGGACTTGCCGGATCCGGACTCCCCCACGAGTCCGAGAGTCCCGCCGCGGCCGACGTCGAAGGACACCCCCGACACGGCGTGAACGGTCTGCTCCACGGCGCGCAGCCCCGTGACCGCCTTGACCTTGAACTCCTTGACCAGGTCGGTCACGGTGAGAAGCTGACCGGCGCTCATGCGGGCCTCACCGACAGTTCGAGGGCGCGGATGCACGACGTCTCGGTGCTGCCCACCCGCACAAGTCCGGCAGGCGCCGATGCGCATTCCTC
>JBJTFB010000039.1:0-5136 GCA_046093205.1 Acidimicrobiales bacterium | reverse complement strand
CCGTCGGGGTCGGCGAGGGCGGCGTACTCGTCGCGGCCGGCGAAACCTGCGTTCTCGCGGGCCTCCTCCAGCACCTCGCGGATTGCGGACTCGTCGAGGGTGCCGGCATGCGAGGTGCCGGTGCGCCCGTCGATGATGACACGCACCGACACATCGGCACTCTGCGCCGACACGAAGTGCTCCACGTTCCCCTGGTAGGCGCGGATGTCGGTCTCGCCCATGCGCGAGACGGTGACCTCGATCTGCTCGTTGCCCCGTGCATCGGCAACGATGCGGTCGGCGATGGCCTGGAGGTCGTCGACGGTGCGGCGGCTCATGCCGCGGTTCCGCCGATGGTGAGCGACCTCACGCGCAGCGTGGGCTGGCCGTCGCCCACGGGCACACCCTGGCCGTCCTTGCCGCACGTGCCTGGGTTGCCCATGGCGAAGTCGTTGCCCAGCAGGTCGATGTCGGAGAGCACCTGCGGGCCGTTGCCGATGAGGTTGCTCTCACGCAGCGGCTCGGTGATCTCGCCGTTCTCGATGAGATACGCCTCGACCATGCCGAACACGAAGTCACCGGTGGCGGTGTTGACCTGGCCGCCGCCCAGCTTCGCCACGTACACGCCGTGGTCGGTGGCGCGGATGATGTCGGCGGGGTCCTCGGTGCCGTTCATCACGAACGTGTTGGTCATGCGCACCATCGGCAGGTGCTCGTAGCTCTGGCGGCGGCCGTTGCCGCTCGGTGCGCGTCCCTCGTTCGCGGAGCGGATGTGGTCCCACATGTAGTCGGTCAGCACGCCGTTCTCGATCAGCACGTTGCGCTGGCTGGGGTGGCCCTCGTCGTCGATGCCGATGGCACCCCACTCGCGCGACATCGTGCCGTCGTCCACCAGGGTGACGAGCGGGCTCGCCACGAGCTCACCGGTGCGGTTCGCGTACACCGATGCCCCGCGCGCCACGAGATCGGCCTCGAGACCGTGGCCGCACGCCTCATGGAACAGCACGCCACCGGAACCCTGCTTGATGACCACAGGGATCGCACCGCTCGGTGCGGGACGTGCGTTCAGCTTCGTGACAGCCTGCCTCGCGGCGCGGCGCGCGAGCTCCTCCACGCTCTCGTCGTCGAACAGCTCGAAGCCGATCGTGTGGCCAAGCGAGTCGTACCCGGTCTGCAGGCCGGTGTCACCGTTCGCCACCGCGTTCAGGCGGAACAGGGTGCGCACCTGCTCGTCGGAGGCCAGCACACCGTCGCTGTTGGCGACCAGGATGCGGCGGGTGGAGTCGCTGTAGCCGGCGCTGACCTGCACGATGCTGGAGTCCGCACCGCGGGCGGCGTCGTTCGCCAGCATGAGCAGCTCGATCTTGCGGGTCTTCGGCACGGAGACGGGCGCGATGCGCACCTCGTTCACCCGCTGGCGACGTGCCGCACCGAGCGACACCACGTGCTTGCCGCCGTCACCGCGGCTCGCGGCACGTGCCGCTGCCTCGGCGGCCGCGAGGAGACCCTTCTCCGAGAGGTCGGTGGTGTGCGCGTACCCGGTGGTGTCACCGCTGATCACACGGATGCCCGCGCCGAGGCTGCGCGAGTTGCTGACGGAATCGACGGTGCCGTCGTCGAGGCTTGCCGAGGTGCTGCGGCGGTCCTCGATGAAGATCTCGCTGAAACCGGCGCCGGTGGAACGGCCCCTCTCGAGGACCCTCGCGAGAACTGCGGGGTCGAACTCCTGGGCGAGGTCGGGGATGACGAGGGAAGTGCTCACGGCCGCGAATCCTACTTTCGGGGCGTGGCGGAAAGGACTGCCGTACCCCCGTGGGCCTCGAGCGGGCCACCTAGTGTGGACGGTGCATGGGCGACATCACGGCGGGGATCCAGAGGGAGCACCGCACCCGGCTGGTGAAGGAGTTCACCATCATCGGCACGTTCTACCTGCTGTACTCGCTCACCCGGAACAGGTTCGGCTCCATCAGCATCAGCGGCACCGACGTGCCCATGAACGCCTTCAACAACGCCATGAAGGTGATCCGGGTGGAGCGCGCGATGGGTCTGTACCACGAGGAATCCATCCAGGAGTGGTTTCTCCCCTACCGCAGTTTCCTGCAGGCCCTCAACACCTTCTACGGCACCGCACACTTCGCGGTGACGCTCACGGTGTTCTTCGTGCTGTTCAAGTACCGCAAGGACGTCTTCCCGGTGTTCCGCAACGCGCTCGCCATCTGCACGGGGCTCGCACTCGTCGGTTTCGCGCTCTTCCCGCTGATGCCGCCGCGCCTCCTCGATGCCCCGTGCCCCGGCACCGTGCCGAACGAGATCACCTACGGCGGGGCGTGCATTCCCCACGAGACGCGCAACTACAACGGCGCAACGTCGTTCGGGTTCGTCGACACACTGGACGAGTTCGGTGGCCCGTGGGACTTCAGCGACGGCGCGGTGGCGCAGGCCTCGAACCAGTACGCGGCGATGCCGTCGCTGCACATCGGGTGGGCGTCGTGGTGCGCGTTCGGCATGTGGCCGCTCATGAAGCGGCGGTGGACAAGGGCCGCGGTGCTGCTGTACCCGGCGCTCACCATGTTCTGCATCGTGGTGACGGGCAACCACTTCTGGCTGGACGGCCTCGGTGGACTGCTCGTGCTCGGGCTGGGGTTCGGCATCGGCATGTGGATCCACAACGCAAACCAGCGCCGCCTGAACCACAAGTACATGGAGGCCAAGCTGGGTCACCCCGCGGGGTGAACCTCAGAACGAGTGGTAGCCGCCGTCGATGGTGAGAACGTCGCCGGTGTGGTAACGCGATGCATCGCTCGCGAGATACGCGGCGATGCCGGAAAAGTCCTCCTTCGTGCCCCAGTGACGCAGCGGCACGCGCGGCAGCACCTTCTCCACGAACTTGTCCCAGCTCAGCGCGCCGGCGGTCATGTCGCTCTCGATCCAGCCCGGCAGCACCGCGTTGCAGCGGATGCCGTGGCGCGCGTGCTCCACCGCGATGGCCTTCATCATGGAGATCACCCCCGCCTTTGATGCGCCGTAGTGCTGGCCCCGCTGCTGGCCGTAGTACGCCGAGCCGGAGGTGGTGAACACCACCGAACCGCCGCCCCCGCGCTCCACCATGTGGCGCACCGCCTCCTGCGCGGTGAAGAACGCACCGTCGAGGTTCACGCGCATCACGCGGCGCCACTCCTCGGTCGTCATGCCCACGAACGACGGTGCCTGGCCGCCGACACCCGCGTTCACGAACACCGAATCCACCCGGCCCATCGCCGTCACTGATTCGGCCATGGCGGCGCGCACGGCGTCCTGGTCACCCACGTCACACACGAGGTCGAGCACGCGGGTGCCATGAGCCGTCAGTTCGCCCCGGGCGCGCTCGTTCTTCGTGGGGTTCGTGCCCCAGATCACCACGTCGGCCCCGCACGACGCGAGGCCGTGCGCCATGCCGAGGCCGATACCGGAGTTGCCTCCGGTCACCAGGCACACGCGTCCGGAGAGATCAAAGAGGTTGCTCACGTGACATTGACCTGCACGCGCACGGATGTTGTCTTCGGCTTCGGGACCTTCTTGGTCTTCTTCGGCGTGATCTTCACGGTCAGCACGCACGCTCCCTTCTTCAGGCCCTTAATCGTCTTCTTGTTCAGCACCGTGCAGAGTTTCTTCGACGCTGCGCTCTGGCTGATCACCACTGTTGCACCGGCCGGTATGGAGCCCCCGGCTTTCTTGACGGCCGCAACCAGCGTGATGGTCTTGCCCCGTTTCACCGCTGAGACCTTGCTCGTGGTTGTGCCGGTGCCTGTTCCCGCCGTGAGTGCGGCGAGGTTCTGGCGCGCCAGCGTGGATGACGACACGTAGGAACCGGTCGACGACCCGATGTTCGCGACACTGTCGCCCGCCGCGAACGAAGCAAGACCCTGGGCACTGACGCCCTGCGAACCGACCGAAGCCGCCTTCACCTCTGGGTCGCCGGTTGCGGCGGGGAGCTCGACATCCTCGATGCGGCCGATCTGCCGGCCCTTGGCCCCGTCATTCAGGGTCAGCACCTCGGTGGCCGCTGCCGGCACCGCATCCGGTGTGGTTGAGCTACCGCCCGTGAGCGCTGCGGTGGTGGTACCCATCTTCGGGATGGTGGTGTCCCATTGCACCACGTTCTGCCCTGCGGTTCCCATCACCACGGACACCTCGCCGGTGTCCTTCGAGGCCTGGAAGTCGACCACCTTGGGGTCGCTCGGCAGTCCACCCGTGCGGACCGACGCGAACTTGTCGCCGTCGAACGACACCTGCAGACCGTTCGACGCGTTGCCTGCCATGAGGATCCCAGTGTCACAGTCGGCCTTGAGATCGGTGAGCGTTACCTTCGTCGAGGTGGCCGCGTGCTGGGGGTTGCCCGCCGCGATGCCCGAGATCACGAACATTCCCTGGCCCTCGACCGCGATGAATGCCTTGTCGGCAACCTTCGGTGCGGATCCCGTGGGGCAGTACGCGATTGCACGGATGCGTCCCGTGTACGTGGTGGTGGCACCCACACCGAACCCGGCAGTGGCGTTGGTGGTGGTGCCGGTGGCGGCAACCGCGGTGCCGAAGTAACGCTGCGATGCGACGGTGCCGCCCGAGTTCTGCTCTGCGGTGATCGTGAGCAGACCCACGGTTCCCGAAGTCGTCTGCCCGCGCTCGGAGTCACCCTTGCTGACACCGACCAGCACTGCATCCGTCCCGGTGATGCCTGCGGCGGCCGTCAGGTCGATCCGGCCGTTCGAGAAGTCGAGCCCGGTGTTGCACTGCTGACCGGTGGCATAGAACTGGTCCGCGCCGAAACACTGGGAGTTCAGCGGCGACAGTGATGAGTTCGGTGTAACGAATCGCAGTGAGGAATCCGTGGCCGAGTCACGCTGCGCCGCCGTCGCCGCAAGTTCGTCGCCCATCTGGGTGGCACCCGCACCCCTGTCCGTCGTGAAGTGCTTCGCTAGGAACATCTGGTTCGAGGTGAGCGGCACGCTGCCGACGATCCACTGACGGTTGCCGGCACCGTTCCACCACGCCATCTTCGTGGCGCCCGCAGTGTTCACCGTGCTGAAGCTCGTGCCGGCATCGGTGGTGAGGAGGGTCCTGCTGCCCCCACTGATGCCCGTGGACACCAGATACGTGGAACCATCGGTGGAGTTCGGTGAC
>JBJTFB010000038.1:0-20103 GCA_046093205.1 Acidimicrobiales bacterium | reverse complement strand
CCCGGCGTGTACAGCGACGGCCATTTCGACGTGGCGGGGACAATGGTGGGGTTCGCCGAGCGGTCGCGGCTGCTCCCTCGCGGTGACATCGGTGCCGGTGACGTGCACGAGTCCCTTCACGAGATCGGTCGCGAGCACGTCGCGCAGGACGGGCAGGTACGAACGGTGCGGTGCGAGCAGCGCGTCGGCGAGCGTGACCCCGAGACCTTCGGGCACGACGTCGAGCGGGAGACCCGCGAACACCCGTCGCGCCAGCGAGTACCCGTTGGTGTGCAGACCGGAGGACGCCAGCCCGATCAGCACGTCACCGGCACCGATGTCACCGCGAGGGAGCAGCCGCGACCGCTCGGCGAACCCCACCATTGTCCCCGCCACGTCGAAATGGCCGTCGCTGTACACGCCGGGCATCTCCGCGGTCTCGCCACCGAGCAGGACGCACCCGTTCATCGCGCACGCGTCCGCCATGCCCGTCACCACCTCGGCCACCCGTGCCGCCGAGATGCGCGAGCTGGCGACGTAGTCGAGGAAGAACATGGGGTACGCCCTCTGCACGAGGATGTCGTTCACACAGTGGTTCACGATGTCGTGGCCGACGGTCGAGTACCGCCCCGTCTCCGCGGCGAGCATCACCTTGGTGCCCACACCGTCGGTCGAGGCGACCAGCACCGGTTCGTCCATCTCCTTCAGGCGGCCGACGAGAATCGAGCCGCCGAACGCGCCCAGGCCCCCGAGAACCTCGGGGGTGTGTGTGGCCTCGACACGCTTCTTCATCAACGCGACCGCGCGGTTGCCCTCGTCGATGTCGACACCCGAGGCGGCGTAGCCGCCGGTGGTGCGTGCGATCTCCCTCCAACCGATGTCGCGGCGGAACTGCATGCCCTCGAATCCCACCCGGGAGACGGCCTCGTACGCGCGCGACCGTGCCGCGCGAAGGTCGGGGCCCACTCCCGTCACCGCCAGTACACGTCCGCCCGACACGGTGCACGAGCCGTCCCCGGTCGTGGTGCCCGCGTGGAACACGCGCACACCGTCCGTGGCGACGGCGTTGTCGAGCCCGCTGATTGGCGCGCCAGTCAGTGGCGCCGCGGGGTAACCGGCAGCCGCCAGAACAACCGTGCACGCGGTGTCACTCGACCACTCGACGTCGAGCGAACCGAGTGTTCCCTCCACGCATGCTGTCACCACGTCGCGCAGGTCTGTGCGCAGCAGCGGCAGCAGCGCCTGCGCCTCGGGGTCCCCGAACCTGCAGTTGAACTCGACCAGACGCGGCCCGTCGGTGGTGAGCATCACCCCGGCGTACAGCACGCCCACGTACGGCAGGCCCTCGGCGCGCAACCCGTCGATGGCCGGTCGCACGATCTCCTCCACGATTCGCTCGCTCATCGCGGGCGGGCACAGCCTGCTCGGTGCGTACACCCCCATGCCGCCGGTGTTGGGGCCGGTGTCAGCCTCACCGATCCGTTTGTGGTCGCGAGCCGGCGGCATCGCACGCACGGTGGTGCCGTCGGTGAAGACGAGCAGGGACACCTCCTCGCCCTCCATCCGTTCCTCCAGCAGGAACGGGCCGGGGGCGGCCGCATCGATCGCCTTCGCGAGCTCGGCGGCGTCGGCGGGCAGCACCACACCCTTGCCGCCGCGCAGGCCGTCGGCCTTCACCACCACTGCACTGCCGAGCGAATCCGCCCACCTTCGTGCATCGGCGGCCGCCGTCGGCCCCTCGAAGCACTCCCACGCTGGCCCGGGAATCGCGTGACGTGCCGCGAACGCGCGGCACCACGCCTTCGACGTCTCGAGCCGAGCCGCATCGCGCGAGGGCCCGAACACCGCGAACCCTGACGCGCGCAGTGCATCGGTGACACCCGCCTCGAGCACCGTCTCGGGTCCGACGATGACGAGGTCGGTGGACATCCGTGTGCAGGCGTCGACGACGGCGGCGGGGTCGAGGATGTCGAGAGCGAGACGACGTGACGAGCCCGCGTTGCCGGGCGCCACAGTGACCTCGTCCTCACACGCGCGCGAGCCCCACTCCAGTGCCCACGCGACGGCATCCTCACGGCCACCCGACCCGAGCACCAGGATCCTCATGCCGGCGTCACCTCGCGCGACCGGAGCCGGACGGCGGTGGTGTCGATCGCGTACTCGCCGGTGAAGCACGCGGTGCAGTAGCCCTCCGTGCGGTCGATGGCGGCCATCATGCCGTCGACGGTGAGGAACTCGAGGCTGTCGCAGCCCACATGCGCGCGCAGTTCCTCAATACCCATGCGCGATGCGATCAGCTCGTCGTAGGTGCCCATGTCGACCCCCATGAAGCACGGGTGCATCACGGCCGGCGACGTGATGCGCAGGTGCACCTCCGTGGCGCCGGCCTCACGGATCATCCGCACGAGCGGGCCGGCTGTGGTGCCGCGCACGAGCGAGTCGTCGATCACGATGACGCGCTTCCCGCGGAGGTTCTCGGCGAGCGCATTGAACTTCATGGCCACCCGACGCTCGCGCAGCGACTGCGAGGGCTCGATGAACGTGCGTCCGATGTAGCGGTTCTTGATCAGGCCGTCGTTGAAAGGGATGCCCGAGGCACGTGAGAAACCGATGGCTGCGGGGATGGAACTGTCGGGCACGGGCACCACGACGTCGGCATCGACGGGGCTCTCCTCCGCCAGCCTCTCCCCGAGGCGCTGGCGCACCGCGTGCACGCTGCGCCCGTCCCATTCGCTGTCGGGCCTCGAGAAGTACACGAACTCGAACGAGCACCGCGACGTGCCGCCGTAGGCCGACGGTGTCCGGCGCCGCGACACCTCGTCCCCGCGCACGGTGACGATCTCGCCCGGCTCCACCTCGCTGATGTCGACGCAACCGAGCGTGTGCAGTGCGCACGTCTCGGATGCCACCACCCAGCCGCCCTCGGGGAGCCGTCCCACCGACAGGGGCCGAAAGCCCCACGGGTCGCGCGCCGCCACCACGCAGTCGGCTCCGAGTATCACGAGCGAGTAGGCGCCCTTCCACGACGGCATCGTGCGCTCGAGGCGGTCCTCCCACGTGCGTCCGCTCGCCGCCGCGAGCATCAGGGCCATCACCTCGGTGTCGCTCGTGGCGGTGAGCCCGAAGCCGCGCTGCAGCAGCTCGTCGCGCAGCTCGGCGGCATTCACGAGGCTCCCGTTGTGTGCGACGGCAAGCGGGCCGTGCATGGTCTCCACGAGGAACGGCTGGGCGTTCCTCGCCACCGAGGAACCGACCGTGGAGTACCTCGTGTGCCCGATGGCGTGGTAGCCCGCGAGCGGCGCCAGTGCCTCGTTGTCGAACACCTGCGTGATGAGCCCGGTGTCCTTGTGGAGCCTCGCGCGGCTGCCGTCCGACACCGCGATGCCGGCGGCCTCCTGGCCGCGGTGCTGCAGTGCGAAGAGCCCGAAGAAGGCGATCTGCGCGGTCTGCTCGCCTGCCGGCGACGACACACCCACGATGCCGCACTCCTCGACGGGATGGTCACCGCGCACGAGGTCCACTGATGATGTCTCGGCCACGGTCACCGCCCCCACAGCCCGGACAGGTTCGACACGAGCCGCTCGGCCGCCGGCTGTCCACCCGGGACGAACACGTCCCCCGTGAGCGTCTCGTACGCGGTCACGTAGCGACGTGAGGTCTCGTCCCACACTTCGGGAGCAAGAACGGGGACCTCACCCTCGCCCGACCATCCGGCCTCGACGAGTGCGCGACGGATGATCTCCTTGTCCATGCTGACCGGTTCCTGACCGCTCATGTAGCGGTCGACGAACGTGTGCCCCTCCCAGTAACGGGAGGAATCGGGCGTGTGCACCTCGTCGATCAGCAGCAGCTCCCCGTGCGCATCCAGACCGAACTCGTACTTCGTGTCGGCGAGTATGAGCCCGGCGTCCCACGCAACCTGTTCGCCCCTGGCGAAGAGCGCCAGCGCGGCGTCCTGCACCCGCTCCCACAGATCCGCGTCCACGAGACCGCGCGTGACGACCTCGGCACACGACAGCGGCTCGTCGTGCCCGCCGTCGGCTGCCTTGGTGGTGGGCGTGACGAGCGGACGCGGGAGACGTTCGTTCTTGCGCAGGCCGTCGGGCAGGGCATGGCCGTAGATCGTGCGCTCACCCTGTTCGTAGCGGCGCCACAGCGACGTGGACGTGACACCGGTGATGTAGCCGCGGACGATCACCTCGACCTGGAGCGGCGTCGCGGCCGTCGCAACGAGTGCGTTCGGGTCGGGAAGTGCGAGCGCGTGGTTCGCCACGATGTCACGGGTGCGTTCGAACCACCACCATGCCAGCTGGTTGAGCACCTGGCCCTTCAGCGGCACCGGCGCGACGAGCCTGTCGAACGCAGACAACCGGTCCGTGGTCACGAACAGCTTCCGCCCACCGGGGAGGTCCCACGAGATGCGCACCTTCCCCGAGCGCCTGTTCGGCAGCGGGAGGTCGATGTCGGTGAGGACACCCGCGGTGTCCGTGTCACGAGTTGATGGCATGTTGCACTCCGTTCCGGAAGATCCCGATTGCGTTCCCTGCACACCCGAGAGTCGAACCCGACCTGCCCTGGCGCGCCGTCACGTGGTTCTCGGGGTGAGGCATGAGTCCGAGCACGAGGCCGCTCGGGTCACAGATGCCGGCAATGTCGTGCAACGACCCGTTGGGGTTGGCCGGGTACGTGCCGTCCGCGGCGCTCCCGTCGGGGTTCACGTACCTGAGCGCCACGAGACCGTCGGCCTCGATCCGCCCGAGCACGTCAGCCTCGGCAACGAACCGGCCCTCACCGTGCGCCACCGGGCACGACACCGGGCCGCCGAGGCCGTTCGTCCACACGCAGCGACTCTCGGTCGGGGCGAGAGTCACCCACCTGCACTCGAACCTGCCGTTGTCGTTGTGTGCGAGCGTCGCCGCGGGCGAGCCGAACCCAGGGAGGATGCCGGCGCGCACCAGCATCTGGAATCCGTTGCACACACCGATCACCGGGACACCCTCGGCGATGCAGCGCCCGAGCAGGTCGCCCGTCCGGCGCGTGACCTCGGATGCGAACACGCGGGCCGACCCGAGCGCGTCCGCGTACGAGAAACCGCCCGCGACCGCGATGATCTGTGCCCCGGAGATGTCACGCGCACGTTCGGGGAGGTCGAGCACGTCCACATGGATGACGTCGGCGCCCGCCTGCTCGAATGCGAACGCGAGGTCGTGCTGGCGGTTCGTGCCCGGTGCCGAGAGAACCGCGACGTTGGGTCTCATCGCGCCGGCTCCGTGGTGTGCGGCGCCCATGCCGCCGACAGTTCGCGGCGCGGGATGACAGTGGCTGCCCCGGCGGTGTCAACGCGGAGATTGCCGTCGCCGGTGACGCGGCCGACCACCGCGGCGGTGCCGAGAATCTCGACCACCCGGGCCGCATCATCGGCACCGACCTCGAGGATGATGCGCCCGGTGGACTCCGAGTACAGCGCTGCGACGGGGTCAGGATGGACCGCGGCGGCCTCGAGGGTGGCCCCGCAGCCACCGGATGCGAGCACCATCTCCGCAACCGCAACCGCCACACCGCCCTCGCTCACGTCGTGGGCCGACCGCACCACACCGCCGCGCAGGAGTGTGTGCACCACCGCATACCGCGACGGGGCGGACATGTCCGGCTGGGGAACCACACCGCCGAGGTCGTCGCCGAGCACCAGATCGAGATGGCTCCCGCGCAGCTCGATGTCGGTGTGCCCGGCGAGAACGAGCACGTTCCCCTCGCCGGTGAGCCCGACACCGGGCACCGCGTCCGCGTCGGGGACGTGGGCAAGCGCGGTGATCACCAGCGTGGGCGGCACGGCCCTGCGGACGCCGTCGGTGCCCTCGTACTCGTTGTTCAGGGAGTCCTTGCCCGACACGAACGGCGCACGGTAAGCGCGAGCCGCCTCGCAGCAGCCCCGCACCGCGAGCACGAGGTCACCCATTGTCTCGTGCCGACGCGGGTCGCCCCACGAGAAGTTGTCGAGCAGTGCGACTGCGCCGGGGTCGGCCCCCGCCACCACGACGTTTCTCACCGCCTCGTCCACCGCCGCCCACGCCATCGCGAGTGGATCGAAACGGCCGTACTGCGGGTTCACCCCGACCCCGACGGCAAAACCCTCGGCGGAGTCGGGACGGGCGATCACGGTTCCGTCTGACGGGCCGGTCTGGTGGGGCGCCGACATCGGGCCGACGACGGTCGCCCCGAGGATCTCGTGGTCGTAGCGACGCACCACCGGCTCCTTGGACGCGATGGTGGGATGGGCGAGCAACGCGAGCACGGTCGCACGGTGGTCATCCACCGTCCGCCCGCGGGCGGGTGCGGTGCGGTCGGGGAACTCGGCCCGCATCCTGCGCTGGGGACGCCCGTCATGCATGAACGCGGTCGGCAGGTCGACGAGGATACGCGCACCGTCGAGCACGGTCATGCGGCCGTTGCCGGTGAACTCACCGATGTCGGTGCACGTGACACCCCGCTGCGCACACACCGTGCGCACCGCGGCCATGTCGGAGGGGGCGACCGCAAGCACCATGCGTTCCTGGGCCTCGCTCAGCCACACCTCCCACGGCGCGAGCCCGGGATACTTGCGCGCCACGTCGCGCATCTGAACGGTCGCGCCGAGCTCCTCGGCCATCTCGCCCACCGCCGACGACAGACCTCCCGCACCGCAGTCGGTGATCGCGGTGCACAGCGGCTGCTCCCGGTCGAGAAGCTCCACCAGCACCTCACCGACGAGGCGCTCCACGATCGGGTCACCGATCTGCACCGACGCCCCCGCCACCTCGCCGGTTGTCGCATCCATCGTCATCGACGAGAACGTCGCCCCCTTGATGCCGTCGCGGCCGGTGGCACCGCCGATGACCACGACCCTGTCCCCGGTGCGGGGCGAACCGATCGAGGGTTGCCCCGCCATGACCTCGCCGATGCAACCGCAGAACACGAGGGGGTTGCCGGTGTAACCCGGGTCGTAGAGAACGGCACCTGCCACCGTGGGCACGCCGATCTTGTTCCCGTAGTCGGCGACTCCGGCGACAACACCCTCCTCGATCACGGCGGGATGCAGCACGCCGCGTGGAAGGTCGGCCGGGTCAGTGCCGCGCGGGCCGAAGCAGAGAACGTCGGTGAGCGCCACCGGACGGGCCGGTGCGGCCAGCACGTCGCGTACGACACCGCCAACACCCGTGTTCGCACCTCCGAAGGGTTCGACGGCGCTCGGGTGGTTGTGCGTCTCCACCTTTACCGCGAGGGGCCGCATCGACCCGAATCGCACAATGCCCGCGTTCCCGTCGAAAGCCGACACCACGAACGGCGCGTCAATCTCCCGGGTGGTGTCGCGCAGTTGACGAAGCAGCGGTGCCATCTCACCATCGGCGGTCTCGACAACGGCTGTGAACGTCTTGTGCGCGCAGTGCTCGCTCCATGTCTGGGCGAGCGTCTCGAGCTCCGCGTCCGTCGGGTCCCGTCCCTCGGCGGTGAACCAGTCGCGCACGGCACGCAGCTCGGCCGGGTCGAGGGCCAGCCCACGGGCGGAGTTGAGTGCGGCCAGCGCGGCGTCATCGAGTCCGCGCACCGCGACGACGGGGATGTCGTGGTCGGTGGCATCCACCGCATCGACGAAGCCGGGTGCCACCGAGGCGGTCGACCAGGTCTCGATGACGGGGTTGCAGAGCAGGCCGTCGATGAGGTCCCGGAGACGGTCACCGTCGGGCACGTTCCCCGAGAGCAGGTACACCGCGCCCGTCGACACCCTCACCTCGATGCCGAGCCCGCGGGCGCTCTCCTCCATCTGGGCGGCCACGCGGTCGGTGACGCCGGGCCGGCGTGCCACCTCGACCCGCACTGTGCCGTCGTCTGCCGGGTTCGACGTGTCGGTGACGGGCGCCGCCCCGCACGGCTCGGCGAGGAGCTCCGCAACAAGTCGTTCCAGCCCGTCGTCGTCGCAGCCTGCGACGAGATAGAGGTCGTGCGAGGTGAACCCGATGCCGTCGTGCCCGAGCAGTGCGGCACGCGCGGCGAGCGAGGCGTCAGCGTGCCGGCCGCGCGCCACGGTGACCGTGCGCCAGCTGCGGGTCAACACAGAAGAAGAGTGCGCATCCGCCCGCATGGACCGACGGTAGGGGTGGGCCCTCTTTACGTTCCATACAAGCACCCTGTGGACAGCGGACTTTTTGTCAACCTCTCGCCCGCCCGTACGCTCGCCACATGGCAGAGGTGACCGTCCCAAACTCGCAGCACTGGACCCACGAATCGACCGTGTCGGGAGCCGGCTACCGCGTCACCCTCACGACGCCCCTGTTCCCCGCCGAGGGCCCGGTGCCGTTGTTGGTGATGCTGGACGGTGACACGATGCTGCTCACCGCAACGGAGACCGCACGCACGATCTCGGTGTCCACGATGGGTGCGCTCGGTCCGGTGGCGTTCGTCGGCATCATGCGGGACGTCCCGCTCGGCCTCGAGTACATGTCCACCCGCTTCAGGGACTTCACGCCCCGCGAGTGGGACCTCCCCGGACCCTTTGCGGGGGACGTGGGAGTCATCAACCACGGGACGGGCGGTGCCGACGAGCTTCTCGCCACAATCGTCGACGGGATCATCCCCGAGGTGCGCTCGCGCATCAACGGCGATTCGTCGCGCACCGGTGTGTGCGGCTGGTCACTGTCGGGGCTGTTCGCAGCGCACGCCTGGCTGTCGCGACCGGACGTGTTCGCCGACCTCGTGGCAATCAGCCCGTCACTGTGGTGGGACGACGCGTCCATCCTGTCGAGGCCGCTGGATCCGCGTCCGGCGGGGCACCGCGCGGTGGTGACCGCGGGCGAGCACGAGGAGGGTGACATCTCCCGCGTGTGGCCGCAGAGCTACTTCAACATCGGCAACCGGGACACCATCGCCGCCCAACGCGAGTTCGCCGCGATGCGGAGCAATGCCGAGACCTTCGGTGCGATGGCAGCCACGGCGGGGGCCGACACGCTCACGGCCGTGCTGCAGGGCGAGCACCACGTGTCGCTCGTGCCCGCCAGCATCGCGAAGGCACTGCTGCATCTCTACGGCTGAGGGGTCATCGGCGTCAGCGGGCGCCGCGCACGAGCCGGCCTGGCGTGGCCCCGGTGGACTCGCCGTCAGCCATCACCTCGGTGCCCGCCACGAACGTGTGGCGGTACCCGGTGGCACGCTGCAGCACGCGACGGCCGCCCGCGGGAAGGTCACGCACCATCTCCGGGGAGTGCAGCCGCAGTCCCTCGAAGTCGATGACGTTCAGATCACCGCGCATTCCGGGTGCGATCACTCCCCTGTCGCGCAGACCCACCGTCTCGGCGGTGAGACGGCACTGCTTGGCGATGATTGTCTCCACCGGGATTCGCCCCCTCGGGCGGTCGCGGCCCCACCACTGCAGAAGCGTCGTGGGGAAACTCACGTCGCAGATCGTGCCAACGTGCGCACCACCGTCCGACAGGCCGGGCACCGATGCAGGGTGGCGCAGCATCTCGCCGATCACGTCGAGGTTCTGCCCCGCCCAGTTGAGGATGGGTTGGTAGATGAGCGCGCGGCCGTCCTGCTCGAGCAACCAGTCGTACGCCACATCGATCGGCTCGCGCCCCTCACGGGCGGCGGTCGCGGCGGCTGAGTCGGCCGGGTCGGGTTCGTAGTTCGGCGGGTCGCCGAGGCGGAACATGTGCGTGAAGCGGTGGATGGCGCGGCTACCGAGGACGGTGTCGGACACCGCGGCACCCTCGATGATCGCCCTGCGCACCTCGGGGTTGCGCATGTGCGCGACCCGCTCGGCGAGAGGCAGCTCCGCGATGTCGAGATACGGGCGGCTGAACATGAACGGGTTCAGGGTGGCATCGAGACCGAGCATCAGCCCGACGGCACGGGCGCCCACCTGACCGCGCATGGTGATGCCCTCTGCGGTTGCGCGTCCGAAGAAGTCGAGCTCGGCCAGCCAGTCCTGGGTGCGCTGCGGACCCTGGGCGATCGACACCGAGATGGGCCGGCCCGACTCCGCCGCCATGCGGCGGAACAGCTGCAGTTCGGAGTCCATGTCGATGAAGTCCGACACGACCTGCAGGACGCCGCGTCCGGACTCACCGAGCGCCCTTGCGATGCCCACGAGTTCGTCGGCTTCGGCCTTCAGCGTCGGTGTGGGTTCGCCGAGGCTGGTGCGGTGGTTCAGTGTGCGGCTCGTGCTGAAGCCGAGCGCCCCGGCCTCCACGGCCTCGCGTGCGAGACGTGCCATCTCCGCGATGTCATCGGGCGTCGCGGGCTGCTGCGTGGCGCCGCGCTCCCCCATCACGTGCAGGCGCAGTGCACCGTGGGGAACCTGCGTGGCGAGGTCGATGTCACGGGGCCGGCGCTCGAGCGCGTCGAGGTAATCGGGGAACGACGCCCAGTCCCACGCGAGGCCCTCGTGCAGTGCGGTGCCGGGGATGTCTTCCACGCCCTCCATCAACTGGATGAGACGCTCGCGGTTGTGCTCGGCCACCGGGGCGAACCCGACGCCGCAGTTGCCCATCACCACGGTGGTGACACCGTGCCAGCTGGACGGTGCGAGCTGGGTGTCCCACGTGGCCTGGCCGTCGTAGTGCGTGTGGATGTCGACAAAACCGGGAGTGACGAGATGACCCTCGGCATCGATCTCCCGGGAACCCCGGCTGCTCACCTCGCCGACGTGCGTGACGACACCATTCGACACCGCGACGTCACCGACGAACCGTTCGTTGCCGGTGCCGTCCACCACCGTGCCGTTGCGGATGACCAGGTCGTGCTCTGCCATGGAAGCCCCCCTCCCGGCGCGACACTACCGAACGTCACGGGACACCGCCGTTGCGGGGTCACCGGGCTGCGGACTGGAAGATCTCCACGAGGTTCCCGGCAGGATCCACGGCGAGAATCTGGGAACCGCCGGGGCCGGAAACCATCTCGTTGCGGAACGGGACCCCGAGGGAGGTGAGACGGTTCACCTCGGCCTCGATGTCGTCGACAACCATGTGCAGACGGTTCCACCCGCCGGGGGTCGGCACCGTCCCGTCGGACATCGGCCGGCCCGCCGAACTCATCGGCCCCGACAGCAACAGACGCAGGTTGCCGCACGTGACCTCGGCAAACGCCGGGCTGGCGATGCCCACGCCGAACCCGAAGCACCGCACGTAGAAGTCAACGCACGCTGCCACGTCATCGACGATGTAGCGGACGCTTACTACCCCGTTGTCCGGCACTGTTCCCCGGGAGGGTCAGCTGCAGCCGCTGGTGGAGCCGCAGCTCGGGCACGCGTGGCAGGAGCCCGCGCGCTGCATCTGCACGCCGCACATCATGCACATCGGTGCATCGATGTTGGTGCGCTGGATGCCCTGCGGTGCGGAGTGGTCGCTGACCGGTGCCTTGGGTGCCGTGCCGAGCTCGATCGACTCCGCCAGTTCCTGGGCGGTCGGGATCGTCTTCGGGTCGGGCACGATGTCGGTCCCGTTGCTGGTCTCGACCACGGTCTCCTCCACGCCGGGCAGCGTGGGCTGGATGCGCTCGTCACGGCTGTAGATGCCGAGCTCGGCACGCTCGTCGTAGCTCATGTACTCGAGCGCAAGGCGGCGGAAGAGGTAGTCCATGATCGAGTTCGCGATGCGGATGTCCGGGTCGTCGGTCATGCCGGCGGGCTCGAAGCGCATGTTCGTGAACGCCTCCACGAACGCGCGCAGCGGCACGCCGTACTGCAGGCCGTACGAGATGGACTTGGCGAACGCATCCATGATGCCGCTCAGCGTGGAGCCCTGCTTCGACACGGTGAGGAACAGCTCGCCGGGGCGGCCGTCCTCGTACTCACCGATGTTGGCGAAACCCTTGCAGTCGGCCACGCGGAACTCGAACGTGCGGCCCCGCCGCGAGCGCGGCAGCTTCTGGCGCACCGGATGGGTGATCACGCGCTCGACGACACGCTCCACCACCTGGGTGGCGGCGCCGGCAGCGGTGCCCGCATCGGCGGAACCGTCGGCCTTGTCGTCGTCCTTCTTCGCGGTGCTGAGCGGCTGGGCCACCTTGCAGTTGTCGCGGTAGATGGCGACTGCCTTGATGCCGAGCTTCCAGGAGAGGAGGTGCAGTTCCTCGACGTCCTCGACGCTGACGTCCTCGGGCATGTTCACAGTCTTCGAGATGGCACCCGAGATGAACGGCTGCACGGCACCCATCATCCGCACGTGTCCCTCGTAGTGGATGGTGTTGTCGCCCATGGAGCAGGCGAACACCGACACGTGGCTGGCCTCGAGGTGCGGTGCGCCGAGGATCGACTTGTTCTCGTCGATGTAGGCGATGATGTCGTCGACCTGCTGCGGGCGGTAGCCGAGACGGCGCAGTGCACGCGGGATCGTCTGGTTGACGATGCTCATGGTGCCGCCGCCGACCAGCTTCTTGATCTTCACGAGACCGAGGTCGGGCTCGATGCCGGTGGTGTCGCAGTCCATCATGAGGCCGATGGTGCCGGTGGGCGCGAGCACGGAGGCCTGTGCGTTGCGCACGCCGTACTCCTCGCCGTCACGCACCGCGGCGTCCCACGACTCCTGGCCGGCGACAAGCAGGTCGCTCTGCACCACGTCGGCGTTCTCGATGTGCGAGTGCGCGTCGCGGTGCATGCGCAGCACGTTCAGCATGTGCTGCTCGTTCTCGGCGAAACCGGCGAACGGTCCCATGCGGCTGGCGGTGCGCGCGCTGGTGGCGTATGCGTGGCCGGTCATGAGCGACGTGAGCCCTGCGGCCCAGGCACGGCCCTCCTTGGAGTCGTACGCATGGCCGAGGGCCATGAGCAGTGCGCCGAGGTTCGCATAGCCGATGCCGAGCTGGCGGAACTTGCGGCTGTTCTCGCCGATCTTCTCGGTCGGGTAGTCGGCACGACCGACGAGGATCTCCTGCGCGGTGAAGACGACCTCGACCACGTGGCGGTACGCCTCGACGTCGAAGCGGTCGTCGTCATCGAGGAACTTGAGCAGGTTCAGCGAGGCGAGGTTGCACGCCGAGTTGTCGATGTGCATGTACTCCGAGCACGGGTTCGAGCCGTTGATGCGGCCGGAGGCGTGGGCGGTGTGCCACTTGTTGTTGGTGGTGTCGAACTGCAGACCGGGGTCGGCGCACTCCCACGAGGCCTGGGCGATCTGGCGCCACAGGTCGCGGGCGCGCACCGTCTTCACGGTCTCGCCGTTGGTGACGGCGACGAGGTTCCAGTCGCGGTCCTCGACCACGGCCTGCATGAACTCGTCGGTGACGCGCACCGAGTTGTTGGCGTTCTGGTACTGGATGCTGAACGAGTCGGAACCGTCGAGGTCCATGTCGAAGCCGGCGTCACGCAGCACGCGCGCCTTGCGCTCCTCCTTCACCTTGCACCAGATGAACTCCTCGATGTCCGGGTGGTCGGCGTTCAGGATGACCATCTTCGCGGCGCGACGGGTCTTGCCGCCCGACTTGATGGTGCCGGCCGATGCGTCGGCGCCGCGCATGAACGACACGGGGCCGCTCGCGGTGCCGCCGCCCTCGAGACCCTCGAAGCTGGAGCGGATGCGCGACAGGTTGATGCCCGAGCCGGAGCCGCCCTTGAAGATGACGCCCTCCTCGCGGTACCAGTTGAGGATCGCCGACATCTTGTCCTCGACCGCGAGGAAGAAGCACGCGCTCGCCTGCTGCGGCACGCCCTTCACGCCGATGTTGAACCACACCGGGCTGTTGAACGCGGCGCGCTGCGTGATGAGGATGTACTTCAGCTCGTTGCGGAAGGCCTCTGCCTCCTCTGCGCCGGTGAAGTAACCGCCCTCGAGGCCCCAGTCGGCGATCGTGTCGGCGACGCGGTCGACGACCTGGCGCATGCTGTTCTCCCGCTCGGGCGTGCCGGGCGTGCCGCGGAAGTACTTCTGCGCGACGATGTTCGTGGAGTTCAGCGACCACGACACGGGGAACTCGACACCGAGCTGCTCGAACGCGACGGTGCCGTCTTTCCAGTTGGAGATGCGCGCATCGCGGCGCTCCCATGCCACCTCGTCGTACGGGTGCACGCCGGGAGTGGTGAAGAAGCGGCCGATGCCGATGGAGAGACGGTCGGGTGCGAGTGACATGGTTTCCTTCTTCTTTACGTTTCGTTCAGATGTGGTCAGTTTGTGGGGTCGGCGCAGTCGGCGGAGTGATGTTCCCCCAACCACAAGATGTTGTGGGTGACCCTTCCCCCGTGCGGTGTCACCCACAAGTGGTGGGATGATTACAGCAGAGTAACTACACCCGTGTCAACGATTTCCCCAGCCCCCCGCCACTGGTGTCCGAAACCCCTCCTCGGGGCCCTTTCGGCAGTGCGGCGGTGGCCCGGGCCGCAGGTTCGGGACCGCTCGGTCCCAAGGCCGGCTCGATCCGCCCTCCCTTCTGCCGCAACCCGGATCCACCCCCGACTACGGCGCGCAAGATACGTGCCATCTGCTGTGGATTGGAAGTGGACAGCGGTGTGAATTGGAGGAAAGTTCTGGGGATTCCACCCCTGTTTCCCGTGGATTGCACTGGGGACTACCTGTGGGAAGACCCAACCATGCTGTGGGCAAGACGACCCCCGCTGTGGACAGTCCCGCCGGCCCCGGCGGATCTGCCTCAGACGGCCTGCAACGTGACGGGAATCGCGTTCAGCGAGGCATTCCCCGACAGAGGATCGAGCGTGCGGTCGTCGGTGAGGATGTTCGAGTTCACGCCCGCCTTCTCGGCGGCAACAGCCATGCGCGTGCCCGGCACATTGTGACCCCAACCGTGGGGCAGGCTCACGACACCGCGGCGCACGGAGTCCGTGACCTCGGCCGTGACGTCGACCGAACCGACCCGGCTCGTGACGCGCACCACCGAGCCGGTGGACACACCGAGGCCCGCTGCGTCATCGGGGTGCACGTGCAGCGTGCATGACAGCGCGCCCTTCGTGAGCACGCGGATGTTGTGCATCCAGCTGTTGTTCGACTTCAGGTCACGACGGCCCACGAGCAGCATCCCCGCCGACTCCATGTCGGCCTTCTTCTCCGCAAGACGGTTCATCTCGCCGAGGAACAACGACGGCGCGATGTCGATGCGGCCGGTCGGCGTGCGCAGTGCCTCCGGCAGGCGCGGCTCCAGCGGGCCGAGGTCGACACCGTGCGGGTTGTCGAGCAGCTTCTGCAGGCTGAGCCCGCCGGGGTTCGCGCCGAAGCCTGCGCCGTAGGGGCCGGTCTGCAGCATGAGGTCGATCTGCCGCGCGGGACCGACGCGACCGTCAACGCTCAGGAGGTCGAAGATCTCGTCCGCATCGCGGCCGTGCACCGGCGAACCCGTGGTGGCAACGGCGGCACCGATCGACTGGCGCAGCATCGCATCGTCGATCACCTGCGGGTCGGTGTCAGCAGGCAGACCCTGGAGGATCGCGCCGAGCCGCACGAGGATCTCCCATTCATCCGGCTGGCCGTCCTCCAGCGGGAACACACGCTCGCTGAAGTTCGCCACGTTGCGCACGGCGTACGCGTACAGGCCCACGTCGTAGTGCTCCTTCTGCAGCGCCGACGGCGCGGGGAGGACCACGTCGGCATGGCGGGACGTCTCGTTCAAGTAGATGTCCACCGACACCATGAACTCGAGCGATTCGAGCGCGGCATCCAGCTGGCGTGAGTGCGGTGTCGACACCACGGGGTTGCCCGAGAGGCAGATAAACCCGCGCACCTGGCCCTCGCCCGGAGTGGTGATCTCCTCGGCAAGGATTGCCACCGGGTACTCCCCCATCGCCTCGGGTTTCCTGCTGACGCGGCTGTGCCCACGGCCGATCGAGAAGCCCTTGCCCCTGCCGGCCTGCCCGCGCGTTGTTGCACTGCCCGTTGCGGGCATCGTGAACATCGCGCCGCCACGGCGGTCGAGGTTGCCGGTGAGCAGGTTGATCGAGTCGATCAGCCATGCATTCAGCGTGCCGAACTCGACTGCGTTCACCCCGATGCGGCCGTACACGGCGGCCGTCGGCGCAGCAGCGATCTCGCGCGCGAGCGTGCGGATGGTCGCCGCCGCGACACCCGTGGCCGTCTCCACCGACTCCGGTGTGAGTGCCGCGGTCGCGGCGCGCAGTTCGTCGATGCCGTCGGTGATTGACGCAAGACGCGGCTCCGGCTTCACCAGGTTCTCCGCGAACAGCACGTTGATCACTGCCGCGAGCAACAAACCGTCAGTGCCGGGTTTCACGTCGATCCACTGGTCGCTGTTGTCTGCCGTCTTCGTGCGTCGCGGGTCGATCGTGACGACCTTCCCGCCGCGGGCCCTGATGGCCTCGATGCGGCCGGGGAAATCGGGCGCGGTGCAGAGACTGCCATTCGACTCGTACGGGTTCGCACCGAGCAGCACGAGGTAGTCGGTGTGGTCGAGGTCGGGCACCGGGATGCTCTGCGCGGTACCGAACATGTAGCCGCCGGCCACATGCTTCGGGATCTGGTCGACCGTCGACGCGCTGAACTTGTTGTGCGAACCCATCGAGCGGTACACCACGCTGTTGTAGAGCATCGAGCCGAGGTTGTGCGCACCCGGATTGCCGCCGTACACGGCGAGCGCGTCACGTCCGTGACGGTCGATGACGCCGGAGAGCCCGGCCGCCACCGCCTCCCACGCCTCGTCCCACGACACCTCCACGTGCACGCCGTTCTTCCTCACGAGGGGCCGGCGCAGACGGTCGGGGTCCTCGTGCAGCTGCTTGAGGGTGCTGCCCTTCGGGCAGATGAACCCGTG
Source organism: Acidimicrobiales bacterium (assembly GCA_046093205.1). Classification (GTDB taxonomy): domain Bacteria; phylum Actinomycetota; class Acidimicrobiia; order Acidimicrobiales; family Ilumatobacteraceae; genus UBA2093. The sequence goes on along the minus strand of JBJTFB010000038.1, from coordinate 3,387 downwards.
ACTGAACACATCATCACGGTCGCCGCGGATGCGCACCACCTGCTCCCCCGGGCCGACGGTGATCTCGAGACCGCACGTCGCCTCGCACAACGGGCACGTCCTGATCGCGGTCCTGTTGGCTCCGGTGGACGTGGTCGGGGATGCGGTCGTCATGTCACACACCCTGCCACGACGGGCGCGCGGTGTCACGTTCGTACACTCGACCCGTGCAGCGTTTCGGCCCCTTCCAGCCCGGCACGGAAACGGACGCCCCGGGCTTTGCCACCCGTGACCGCGCGCCGAAGGCAGACCCGCACGTGGAGATCTGCATGATCACCACCACCGACGGCGTCACGGCAGTGGGGAACCAGTCGGCCCCACTGGGCGGCCCCGAGGACCAGGCAATCCTCCGCGCGTGGCGCCAGAACTGCGACATCGTGCTGGTGGGGGCTGGCACGGTGCGCAAGGAGGGCTATGGCCTCCCCGGCAGGGCCGACCTGCGCATCGCCGTGGTGACGGAGTCGTGCGATCTCGATTGGTCGGTGCCGTTGTTCGCGTCGGGCCGCGGAATCATCGCCACCTCGCACGGCGCCCCCGCGGTTCCCGTGCAGTCGCTGCGCGCCGGCACGGGGGCAGTCGACCTTGCCGGCATCATCGCTCTTCTCCACACCGAACTCGGCGCGTCCGTGGTGCACGTGGAGGGCGGCCCCACACTGAACGCAGCACTGATCGGGGCCGGCCTCGTGGATGCCATCAACCTCACGTTCTCGCCACGTCTCGCTGGGCCGCACTCGGGCGACCCGATCGTCACCGCGTTCGCGGGGCCGCACAGGTTCACGCTCGTGGACGCAGCGCGCGACGGTGACTTCGTGTTCACCCGCTACGAGCGGTCGCGTTAGCCCTTCTTCAGCAGGGCGAGCTCACGGCGGAAGTCGGCCGCGTCGTCGAAGTTCTTGTACACGCTCGCGAAGCGCATGTAGGCAACCTCGTCGGTGCCCTTCAGGAGCTCCAGCACGCAGTGACCCACGAGTGACGAGGTGATCTCGTTGCCTGCCGCTGCCTCAAGCCGCACTGCGTCCTCCACCTGTTCGGCGAGAACCTCGACCTGGGCATCATCCACCGGTCGGCCCTTGCAGGCGGAGCGGATTCCCTCGGCGACCTTCGCGCGGTCGAACGGCTGGCGCTCGCCCGAGCGCTTCAGCACCATGAGCGGTGCACCCTCGAGACGTTCATACGTGGTGAACCGGTACGAACACTCGGGGCACGACCGGCGACGGCGGATTGCCGAGCCCTCGTCAGCGGGACGGGAATCAATCACCTTCGTGTCGTCATGCCGGCACACGGGACAATGCACGTCCCACACTGTAGGACGGATGGAGATGTCGTGCCGTCCAATCGGTGACGGGGTCAGGGGATGCGGATGACCTGACCCACATCGAGGTCGACACCGTTGATGCGCGCCATCTCGTACACGAGGTCTGAGATGCTGCCGGTGGGCGCGTACTCACGCGCGATCGACCACAGTGTGTCGCCGGACTCGACCACATGGGTGCGGGGCACGGTCTCGAGGTTCGACGAGCTGGGCTCGGTTGCAAAGGCCCCGGAGGTGAGAAGCAGCGTGGCGGCGGTGAAGACCAGCCCGGCGACGACCGCCATGCGGCGGCGGCGGAAGACCTGGGCTGACGGCCTGGCCTGGCGGGTTCGGACGGGCGCCCGGTGGGGGTTCGTCCTGCGGGCGGGGGCCGAGATCAGAAGGGGATCGATGGTGGCAGTCATGGTGTTCTCCTGGGATTTTGCTTGTGGGGTATGGGTTTTCGGGATTCGAGGGCCGGGTGGACCTCGATCTGTGGATAACCGTAGCGAACGGGTGTTCGTATCTTTCCCGAACAGATGTTCGGTGTCAAGGAGAAACTACGAACATGTGTTTTTACGAACAGGTGTTTGCCTTCTGGGACGAACATCTGTACGGTGGCCCCATGGCTGAAACGCTCACCCCTCGCCAGCGCGAGATCCTCCACGTCATCGAGAAGTCCATGCAGGAGCGGGGCTACCCCCCGTCGGTGCGGGAGATCGGTGAGGCCGTGGGCCTGAACTCCCCCTCCACCGTGCACAACCACCTCGCCAGCCTCCAGAAGATGGGCTTCCTGCGCCGGGACCCCACGAAGCCCCGCGCCATCGAGGTGCGCTTCGACACCAACACCGAGGTCGCCATGGAACGCCGGCCCGCCCGACATGTGCCCCTCATCGGTGACGTCGCCGCCGGCACCAACGTGCTCGCCCAGGAGAACGTCGAGGACCTCATCCCCCTGCCTACCGACTTCACGGGCGAGGGCGAGCTCTTCATGCTGCGCGTGCGCGGCGAGTCCATGATTGACGCGGGCATCCTCGACGGCGACTTCGTGGTGGCCCGCCAGCAGAACGTGGCCGACGCCGGCGACATGGTCGTGGCCGGCATACCCGGCGAGGAGGCCACGGTGAAGACGTTCAAGCGCCAGGGCAACTAGGTCGTGCTGGTTCCCTCGAACCCGCGCATGAAGCCGATGGAGTTCTCCTCCGACGACGTGACGATCTACGGCAAGGTCGTCACCGTCATGCGCCGCGTCTAGTCGCCCGCCACTCCCCTGCGCCGCTTCAATGCGGCGGGCAGGAACAACGCAAACCCGATACCGAGCCCCAGCACGACCAGCACCACTGCCGCCAGACCCACGCCGTCCTCGCCACCGACGGTGACGACCCCCAGCGCGAGGTCGACAGTGCGGTTCTCGGCATTCTTCATGCGGATCACGAAGCGGTGATTACCCCCGGCAATGTCGCCGGGCACCGCGAAGGAGTGCTCCAGCCTTCCTGCGTCGTTGGCCTGCGCGGTACCGAGGCGCGTCGGCTCCGAGTACAGGAGGCCCTCGGCATCCGATTCCGGTGCCAGACCCTCCGCACGCACGTCGATTGTCCCGCCGCCTTCGAGGGACACACCGCCGTCGGCTGAGAGCGCCGCCTTCTCCCCCGCGCTGTTGCGAGCACCGAACACCGCCTTCACCTCGCCGACCGTCACGATCACCTCGTTGTCGAGACGTTGGGTGCTCACGGTCACCTTCTCACCGTCCACCAGGGCCACCGCATCTCCTTCGTCAACCCGGGGCACCTCGTCGGACGACGGCGCCGGAGGAAGTGTGGTCGTGGTGGTTGTGCTTGTCGTGGTCGTGGTGGTCGACGCAGCGACAGAACGTGGCACGGTGGACGTCGTGGTTGCCACCCGCTCGGGTGCGACTGTGGTGGTCACGACACCGGACGCAACGGTGGTCGAAACAATCGGCATGGTTGCGGTCGGCGAACCCGAGCCCCCTGCGGACGCGGCAAGGCTGGTCGTGGTGGCGGCAACTGCGGTGGTCGTGGTCGCAGGAATCGTCGTCG
>JBJTFB010000037.1:0-4821 GCA_046093205.1 Acidimicrobiales bacterium | reverse complement strand
GTCATCACGAGGACATCGGGTGTGCCCGCGCCGTCGGCTGACTTGTCGCGCAACCGCGCGCGCTGCTCCACGCCGAAACGATGCTGCTCGTCCACAACGACGAGACCGAGTGCGGCGAACGACACGCCCTCCTGGATGAGGGCGTGCGTCCCCACTGCGACGTCGACCGAACCGTCGGCAAGTCCGGCAAGCACCTGACGCCGCTGCTCGCCGGTGACGCGGTTGGTGAGCAGCTCGACCCTCACGGGCCTGCCACCGAAGAGATTCCCCGCATCCGGTATCTCGAGTCCGTCGAGCAGTCTCCTCACGCCGCCCAGATGCTGCTCGGCGAGCACCTCCGTCGGGACCATGAGCGCGGCCTGGTGGCCGCCCTGCACGGCCCGCATCATCGCCGACACCGCGACGACGGTCTTGCCGGCACCCACGTCGCCCTGCAGGAGACGGTGCATCGGTGACGGCGATGCCATGTCGTGGGTGATCTCCGAGATGACCCTCCTCTGTGCGGAGGTCAACGGGAACGGCAACGACGCATCGAACCGTTCGATGAGCGGGCCGTCGACCCTGTGGCTGATGCCGCGGGAGTCGCGTGCCGCGCGCAACTTGCGGGCCACGAGCATCACCTGGACGCGAAGCACCTCGTCGAACGCGAGCCGGCGCCTCGCCGCGTCGCGGTGCACGATCGACTCCGGCAGGTGGATGTCGTGCAGCGCGGTCCCGCGGGGCACGAGGCGGAGCGAGGCGATGACGTCGTCGGGCACGGGGTCGGCGATGCCACGCGGCACGCAACGTGCGAGGGTGCTCTCGATCCAGCGTGCGAGGTCCCAGGTGGTGATGCGTGACTTCTCGCTCTGCGGGTACACGGGCACGATGCGGCCGGTGCGGTCACCGATGAGGTCGACGACGGGGTTCGTCATCTGCAGGTACCCGCGGTAACGCTCGGGCTTCCCGAACACCGCGATGGTGAGGCCGGGCACGAGTTGCTTCTCGCGCCAGCCCTGGTTGAAGAACGTGAGCGAGAGGCGGCCCGAGTCGTCCGAGGTGCGAACCGTGACCATGCGCTTGCCCGTGCGCGTGCGCACCGCGTTCGTGGAGTCGACCGTCACGACGACGAGGGTGGGCACGCCCTCCTCGAGCTGGGCAACCTGCGCCTCGCGCGTGCGGTCGATCCACCGCCGCGGGTACGTCTCGATGAGGTCGAGAACCGACGAGATGCCGAACGACTCGAGAGCGTCCTTCTTCTTCTCGCCGATGCCCTTGACGACGTCGATGTCCATCGCCGCCAGTTCGCGGGCGGTGATGGGGTCCTTACTCAACGCCGAACAGGTACGGGTACAGAGGCTGGCCGCCGCGGTGGATCTCGACGGCAACGTCGGGCCGGAAACCCTCCACCCAGGCGACAATGCGGTCGGTGTCCGCCGGGGCCGCATCGGCTCCGATGACCATGGTGAGCAGTTCTGCGGATTCCCCGACGATGTTCTCGAGCAGCAGTTCGCACGCGGCCACCACGGTTCCCGCGACCGCGACGATGCCGTCACCGCGCACGATCCCGATCCAGTCACCGGTTGTCACTGCACCCGCATCCGTGTTGGTGTCGCGCACCGCCTGTGTGACCTCGCCGGTCGTCATTGACGACGCAGCGGCGGCCATGTTGCGTGCATTGGTCTCGGCGGAGGCTTCAGGGTCGTAGGTGACGAGTGCAGCGAGTGCCTCGGGCATCGAGCACGTGGGCACCACCCTGACCTCCTTGCCGGAGAGTGCATCGACCTGCTCGGCGACGGGGATGATGTTCTTGTTGTTCGGCAGGATGATCACCTGTGCGGCGTTCATGTGCTCGACAGCCTCGAGCAGCTCCGCGGTGGAGGGGTTCAGAGTCTGGCCGCCGGTGACGACACCGTGCACACCCAGCTGGCCGAACAGCTCGGCGAGTCCGTCACCGCTCGCCACCGCCACGACTGCGCACGTGACCGGGGGGAGACTGGATGCGGGCGGCCGGTGCGAGTGTGCCGCACCGATCGTTGCCTCGCGGGCTGCATGCTCCTCGGCAACCTCCTCGAAGAGGTCGGTGACACGGATCTGTCTCGGACGGCCGCCCAGTGCGATAGGCGCCTCGATGGCTGCCCCGATGTCGTTCGTGTGGATGTGGCAGTTCCAGAGACCGTCGCCGCCCACGACCACGCGGGAGTCGCCGATGCGGCCCCACGCGGCCTTGAACTCGTTCGCGCGGGAGTCCTCGAGGTCGAGGAAGAACATGACCTCGTAACGCAGTTCGCTCACGTCGACGGCCCCGTCGTCACGGTGCCTGTGCGCCACGGCCTCCAGCTGGTCCGCGCTCGGGCCGTCGGTGAGGTCGGGCTCGGGCATCGGGTCGCCGTCGACCACGTGGATCGCGGAGTCGAGGAGAAGGAGGAACCCGGCCCCGCCGGCATCGACCACGCCGGCGTCCTTCAGCACCGGCAGCATCTCGGGGGTGCGCGCGAGGGCGTCACGGCCGGCCTCGCGGGCGGCGCGGAGCGTGGCAGACAACGTTGCACCGTTCGTGACCGCGACGGCGGCGGCGTCTGCCGACTCGCGCACGACGGTGAGGATGGTTCCCTCGATCGGCTTCAACACCGCCTCGTACGCGGCGGCCGATGCGCGCTTCAGGGCATCGGCCACACGCCCGGCGTTGATGCTGTTCTCCTTCGCCTCGGTGATGGTGCCGACAAAGCCGCGGAGGATCTGGCTGAGGATGACACCCGAGTTGCCGCGCGCACCCATGAGCGAGCCGTGGCTGATGGCCTTGCAGGTGGCCTCCATGCCGGCGTCCGCGCCGTCGAGCTCCGCCACGACGGCGTCGAGAGTGCGGGCCATGTTGGTGCCGGTGTCACCGTCTGGCACGGGGTACACGTTCAGTCGGTTGATCCCCGGGGCGTGGGCCTTCATGGCGTCACGGAAGGTGACCACCGTGCGGCGGATCTCGTCGGCCCCCAGGAGGTCGGTGGTTGGCACGGGCAGAAGCGTAGTGAAACGCCGTGCGGTGAGGCGCGGAGAGGTGAACCGGGCCGCAGCCACCTCCGGGGGAACGGTTGGGGAGGCCCCGAAACGGCTTGTAGGGTTGGAACCTGCGTCCGCAGGCCACGCGCCGTCAGGACCCATCGATTCCGAATCCCGTCAAGCAAGGACTCCGTTATGGCTGCAGTGTGTGAAGTGTGTGGCAAGGGCCCGAGCTGGGGCATGTCCGTGTCGCACTCCCACGTGCGCACGAAGCGCCGCTGGAACCCGAACATCCAGCGCGTCCGCGCGATCGTCAAGGGCTCCCCGCGCCGGGTGAACGCCTGCACTGCGTGCATCAAGTCCGGCAAGGTGCAGAAGGTCGCCCGGTAGGCGCCGGCACATGCAGGGCGTCATCAAGTCGTACGACCCCTCGAACGGCGAGGGCTCGGTGATTTCCGACACAGATCTCTCCGAGTTCCTCCTCGCACCGGATGCCCTCGAGGGCTCCGTGTTCCGCATGCTCCGCCAGGGCCAGAGGGTCGTGTTCGACCTCGACCCGGCCGGACGTGCCACCCGTCTCCGCCTGGGCTCAGAAGCGGACATGGGCACCCCCGGCGAATAACTTGTGGGGAAGGGCGGACATCCCCCGTTCACCACACAGTCACCGAACCGGAGTTGAGAGCCATGGCAGCTTCCACGACCAACAGCCGACTGAAGTCCTGGGTTGAGGAGTGGGCGGAGATCCTCCAGCCCGACTCCATCCACTGGTGCGACGGGAGTGCCGACGAGTACGACCGTCTCTGCGGCGAGCTCGTCGCGGCGGGCACGTTCACGAAGCTCGACGAGGCCAAGCGCCCGAACAGCTACTGGGCACACTCCGACCCGGGCGACGTTGCGCGCGTCGAGGACCGCACCTTCATCTGCTCCCCGAACCGCGACGATGCCGGACCGAACAACAACTGGCGCGACCCGGCCGAGATGCGCGCCGAGATGAACGGCCTGTACAGGGGCGCCATGAAGGGCCGCACCATGTACGTGGTGCCCTTCAGCATGGGCCCCCTCGGCTCCCCCATCGCCCACATCGGCGTGCAGCTCACCGACTCCGCCTACGTGGCCGTCAGCATGCGCATCATGACCCGCATGGGCCAGGGTGCCCTCGACGTTCTCGGCAACAACGACTGGGTGCCGTGCGTGCACTCCGTCGGCGCACCGCTCGCTGCCGGCCAGAAGGATTCCGCCTGGCCGTGCAACCCCGACAACAAGTACATCGTGCACTTCCCCGAGACCCGCGAGATCTGGTCGTACGGCTCGGGCTACGGCGGCAACGCCCTGCTCGGCAAGAAGTGCTTCGCACTGCGCATCGCCTCAGTGATGGCGCGCGATGCTGGCTGGCTCGCCGAGCACATGCTCATCCTCAAGCTCACGAACCCCGAGGGCGCAGTGAAGTACATCGCAGCGGCGTTCCCGTCGGCGTGCGGCAAGACGAACCTCGCGATGCTGCAGCCCACGATCCCCGGCTGGAAGGCAGAGACCATCGGTGACGACATCTGCTGGATGAAGTTCGGCGACGACGGCCGTCTGTATGCGATCAACCCCGAGGCCGGCTTCTTCGGCGTCGCACCGGGAACCGGCTACGACACCAACGCCAACGCGATGGAGACGCTGTGGGGCAACTGCCTCTTCACGAACACCGCGCTCACACCCGATGGCGACGTGTGGTGGGAGGGAATGAGCGACGAGGCCCCCGCCCGCGCCACCGACTGGAAGGGCAACGCGTGGACCCCCGAGAGCGAGGGCGTCGCGGCGCACCCGAACGCGCGCTTCACCGCTCCCGCGGAGCAGTGCCCG
>JBJTFB010000036.1:0-5921 GCA_046093205.1 Acidimicrobiales bacterium | reverse complement strand
CCCCCCCAACCCCTTCCCCCCCCGCTCTATCTCCACACTTAACAACACAACCCCCACGCGCCGGGGGGTTTGGTGTGGGGGGGCCCACCCCCCCCCACTTTTCAATTCCCGCAGCGTGTGCGCCGCTCGATCCCACGGGCCACACTTGTGCCATGAGTGATGACGCGGCCCACACACCCCACCGGAAGGTGCTTGCCGACCTGGGTGCGGAGGTGGACGATCTCGCCGGGCTGCTCGAGTCGCTCCCGGAGGGCTCGTGGGATGCCGCGACGCCGGCACCCGGTTGGGAGGTGCGCGACCAGGTGGCGCACCTCGTGATGTTCGACGAACGGTGCATGTGGTCGATCGCCGATCCCGACCGTTTCCTGGCTGACCGCACTGCGCTCGGGGAACCGGGCCGCTACGGGACAATCCACGGGGACTACAGGAACTTGGCGCCGGCCGACCTCATGGACCGGTGGCGCCGGGGTGCCCACTCGCTGCGGGCGGCGGGGGAGGCCACAGACCCCCGTGGGCGGTGCTCCTGGTACGGACCATCGATGTCGGCCACATCGATGCTCACTGCACGTCTCATGGAGACCTGGGCGCACGGCCAGGACGTGGTCGATGCACTCCGGCTGCATCGGACACCGACTGCGCGGTTGCGGCACGTGGCCCACATCGCAGTCAACGCACGTCCATTTTCCTTCGTCGCGAACGGCCGCGAGGCACCGGTCGATGATGTGCGAGTGGAGCTGCGCGCACCGGACGGCGACACGTGGACGTGGGGAGACTCGGCAACTGACTCCGTGCGGGGCGATGCGCTCGGCTTCTGTCTCGCGGCGACCCAGCGACGCCATCCCGACGACTGCGGTCTCGAGACGCGTGGGGTCCTCGCACGTGAATGGGTGTCGATCATCCAGGCGTTCGCCGGGCCGCCCGGCGAGGGCCGTCGTCCGGGTCAGTTCGACTGACGGCGGCCTACAGCCGCGACGTCATCCATCATGCGGCCTACAGCCGCGTCATCGCATGAAAGATCTCGGCGGCGGCGAGGCCGTGGGGCTCTCCCAGTTCCGCGAGACGGACCCTGATGCGGCGGCGGAACTCATCCATGCCGGACTCATCGGTCGCCTTCATCGTGGACTCGAACTGGGACTCATGGCGCTCCAGGGCGGCGAGCTTGGTGTCCACCCATGCGGAGACATCCTCCACGTGGTTCGGCTCGTCGGCCTCCCACAGCAGGAGCGCCGAGGGCCTGTGGTGGGTGATGCCGTCCACCAGTTGGTGCCGGAGGAAATGGGGGTCACGCGCGGCGACGATCGCATCGCACACGTTCAGGCCGGTGTTGCGGTGGTCGGGGTGCAGGCGGTACCGCTTCCACGGGTCGTGCGACAGGACGACATCGGGTCTCAGCGTCCGGATGGAAAGTGCGATGCGCTCCGTGACCTCACGCGAGTGTTCGAGGTCGCCGTCCACATAGCCAAGGAACGAGACCGTTCCGCCCGCCCCGAGGGCAGCGGCTGCCGCACGTTGCTCGACCTGCCGTGCGGCCACGAGCGCGGCCGTGTCCGCGTCGGGGTTCCATGTGCCCTTCGAACCGTCGGTGCACACGAGGTGATGGATCTCTGCGCCGGCGGCAGCCCACTTGGCGAGAGTGCCGCCGCAGCCGAACTCCACGTCGTCGGGGTGCGCACCGATCGCGAGCACCACTGCCGGTGCCGAGAGGTCGCGACTCCACTGCGGGCCTGCTGGTGTGACCGGCGGAGTCTGGCCGGGGTCGTTCGCGCTCATGGTGTGGTGGTCCTCCTGCGGTCGAGTTCCTCGAGGTCATCGGATGTGTCGAGGTCGAGCCCGAGCAGACCGTCGTCCACGACACGGTGGGGCAGGCCGATGGCGGTGGCACTCGCGATGTGCGCGGCCAGGCTGCCCGGTCCGTAGCGGAAGTCAAAGGCGGCATCAGCGGGCAAGGAGAGCACGTTCGTGCCGTCGTGGTGACGGTCGGGCACCAGCACAATCTCGCCCACCTGCACGAGATGTGCGTACGTGGCGGCCAGGGGAAGGTCGGCGTGGCTCACCACAACGTGTGCGGCGCCGTCACGCCGGGCCGCCGCGACCCCGCACGCGACCGCGGCGTTCAGGCCGGGGGATTCCTGCCTCACGGCCCTCGCACCGACTGAGGCGGCCCACGACTGGGTGGCGTCGTCATCGCACACCACGTACACCGGCCACGGTGCGCCTGCGGCCACCACCTGCTCGGCACACTGCCGGGCCAGGGCTGCTCTCGCATCCGAATCGAGCACGCCCGAGAGTCGCCCCTTTGCCGCGGCGAACGACTTCACCGGAACAACGAGGGCCACGTTCATCTCCTCCAGCCTACGAACGCATCCTGACGCCTGCCCTACGCTGGAACCATGGCGGCGATCCGGATGGCGGTGGTGGGTGCGGGGAGCTGGGGCACCACGGTTGCCTCGCTTGCGGCCGAGAACACGCCCACGGTGCTGTGGGCACGGCGCGGCGACGTGGCCGACGAGATCAACACCCGCCGCACGAACTCCAACTACCTCGGTGGCCGGTCCCTGAGCAGCCGGCTCGAGGCCAGCGATTCACTCGCCGACACGGTGTCGTCGGCCGATGTGGTGGTGATGGCCGTGCCGTCGCACGGGTTCCGCGCGGTGCTCACCGAGGCGGCCGGGCACGTGCGCCCGTGGGTGCCCGTGGTGAGCCTCTCGAAGGGTCTCGAGCAGGGAACCCTCCTGCGGATGTCCGAGGTCGCAAACGAGGTGATGCCGGGGCATCCCGTGGCGGTTCTCACCGGCCCGAACCTCGCGGGAGAGATTGCTGACGGACAGCCCGCGGCGTCCGTCGTGGCGATCGATGACGCGGTGATTGCCGAGGCGCTGCAGGGCATCTTCGCCCGGCCAACGTTCCGTGTGTACACCAACACCGATGTCGTCGGCTGCGAGCTCGCCGGGGTTGTGAAGAACGTGATCGCGATCGCGTCCGGCATCGCCACCGGGATGGGTTTCGGCGACAACACACGCGCCACCCTCGTCACGAGAGGTCTCGCCGAGATGACCCGGCTCGCCACCGTGATGGGCGGACGGATGGAGTCGCTCGCCGGTCTCGCCGGCATGGGCGACCTGATCGCAACCTGTTCGTCGACGAACAGCCGCAACATGACGGTGGGGATGCGGCTCGGTCGCGGCGAGGCTCTCGCCGACATCATCGCCAGCACGTCCCAGGTGGCCGAGGGTGTGAAGAGCTCGCGCGCGGTGCTCGACCTCGCGCGCCGTCACGGGGTGGACATGCCGATCGTGGAGCAGGTCGTCGCGATCTGCCACGAGGGCGTCAGCGCATCAGACGGCCTCCTGGCCCTCATGACACGTCGCGCCCGTCCGGAAGTGCGCTGACCGTGCGCTCTGTCGGTGTGCGCGGGGCTGCGTGGCGTGCCCGGGTGGACGACCGCGGAACCGTCCACCCCGGGAACGGGTCCACGCCGCTCGCATGGCACGTGGCAGGCGAGGAGCGCTGGTTCTCCCCCGACACCGAGGCGGCCGTGCGCCACACCTGGGTGGCGGGCTGCCCGGTCTCCGAGACGCGCATGCGCGTCGGCGGAGGTGATGTCGTGCAGCGTGTGTGGGCCGTGGCCGACGAAGGCGGCATCACCCTGGTCGAGTTCGAGAACGCGGGGCCGACCGCTGTCGCGGTTGCCGTGACGCGTGGCGACGTCATGACGTCGCGACCCGTGTCGCCGGGTGAGCCGAAGGGCATCGATCTCCCGGCGGGCAGCGTGGTGCTGCCCCTCGCGCACCGAAGCACCGTGCGGGTGGGACTTCGCCACAGCGGGTCGGGCGGTGGGTTGCTGCCCGCGGGCCTGCCCGACCACCGCGCGGTGGTGCGGGGGTGGGAGGGCGCATGCGCCGTCGGATCGCGCGTCGTGGTGCCCGACCCCGCCGTTGCCGCTGCGTTCGTGTCGGCGCGCTGCGCACTGCTTCTTGGCGGGGGCGCGGCGGACCCGGTGGAGGCGGTGAGGCTCGGTGAGACCCACCATGACTCCGTCGTCGAACTCGTCGACCATGTGCAGCGCAGGCTGCGCGGGGAGAAGCGCGCCCGCACGCTTCAATGGGACACGCCGCACCTTCTCGCCACCGCGGCGCACGCGGCGATGCTGCTGGACGACGACACCGTGGCCGGCGACATCGGTGCGGCATGGCTCAGGCTCGCCGACCGGCCCGTTGACCCGGCGCCCGAGGTGGCGCCACTCGACGGCCCGCTCGTGGCGTGGGTGGAGTCGAGGTTCCTCGCCCCGTCACCGAGCGGGGGCACCTGCACAGTGCTTCCTGACGGGGTGCCGGAGGGATGGAAGGGCGCATCGTTCGAGGCACACGGACTCGTCGCTGACCCGGTGCGGACACTGTCGTACGCGGTGCGCTGGCACGGTCACCGGCCGGCGGTGCTGTGGGAGACAGCCGGTGCACCGGGGCTCGTGATCACCGCCGGCGGGGAGAATGCGGACTGGCACACCACCGAGCAGTCGGGCGAGACGTTGCTCGCCACGGTCCACGACCACTGACGCGGTCAGCGGTCGGTGTAGAGCCGGAACACGTCGCCAGCGGCAATCGATCCGGGGCGCGTGACCATGGCATACGTTCGGCTGTCGTCGCCGTGCTCGTGCCACATCCGCATGAAGTCGCCGTCGGCGAACCACGCCTTGTTGTGGTTGCATGGGTAGGCGTACCCGGTGAGGAAACCACGCACTGTTCCCGCCTCGAAATGGGCGCCGGGCCGCAGCGCACCGTTCGGCACGCCGTCGACCGTGATGTTCTCGCCGGCGAAGCCGTGCTCGATCGGATGGCCCTCGGTCTGCAGGCGCGCGATGGAGTCGAGCGACCAGATGCACAGTGCCTGGAACGGCGCGCCGTGGTGCTTCCGCGACCGCTGCACGTCGCCCTCCACCCCCGACCAGCCCACCGTCACGGAGTCGACCGATTTCTTCGGCAGGCCGCGCGATGCATGCAGGTGGGCCACCGTTCCCGTGTGCTCCACGTTCAGCATGCGCATCGTGGGCAGGAAGCGCCAGGTCGCCGCCACCAGTGCCTCGATCTGCAGTTTGTCGAACCCGTCATAGGCGGCAGTCAGACGTTCGGCGAGGGTCGCGAACGCGGCGTCGACGTCCTCGAGCGGGGGCAACGCGACACCGCCGAGTGACGCCGCCTCGGCGAGGAATCCGCGCGCGCCCGCCAGCCAGCCGTCGGGGACGCTCGTGGAATGCCGGTGCTCCCGCCAGATCTCGCCGATCTCGGTCACGCAACGGCGGGCATCATGTGCTGAGTACCGGTGGTTGCCCACCACGACCGGTGCATCGTCCGTCACGCCCGCGAGCCTACGCTCGCGTGGATGGCCCGGCCCATTCCCACGCTTGATGCCGAGCGGGAACTGTTCGCCGCCGGTGCGCGCATCGTGGTGGGCATCGACGAGGTGGGCCGCGGTGCGATAGCCGGCCCGGTCACGGTGGGTGCCGTGGCGGTGGCGTCAGGGTGCGACGGGTTCCCCGGGGGGCTTGCCGACTCGAAGCTGCTCACCCCGCGCCGCAGGGAGGCCATGGCACCGCTCGTGCGGCAGTGGGCGCGCGCGAGCGCCACCGGCCGGGCGAGTGCGGCGGAGATAGACCGTCACGGCATCGTGTCCGCGCTCGGTCTCGCTGCGTCCCGCGCGCTCGCCGCCCTGGGTGTCGTGCCCGACGTGCTGCTCGTCGACGGCAACAGCGCGTTCCTGCTGGAGGAACGGGGCGGACCGCGGGTGGTGCTGCGGGTGTAGGCCGATCAGGAGTGTGCGTCCGTGGCGGCTGCCAGCGTGATCGCGAAGGTGGAACGTGACGCCGAGATGGTGGGCCTCCACGCGGAGCACCCTCACTACGGCTGGGACTCGAACAAGGGCTACGG
>JBJTFB010000035.1:0-4624 GCA_046093205.1 Acidimicrobiales bacterium | reverse complement strand
CCCGGCCGAGTCGGGCAGCGCCCCCGAACAGACCCACAGGAATGCACTGTGGGTCATCGATCCCGTCACCGGCCTCGATGTAGGCGATCCCGTTGATCACGTTCACCGCCCAGAATCCGTACTGCAGGGCGGGGACGTGGTTGGAGGTGACATCGAGGCCGGTGACGGGATCGATGACCCACAGTGCATTCCTGTGGGTCTGTTCGGGGGCGCTGCCCGGCTCGGCCGGGTACCCCCGCGGCGGGTACATCCCCCAGGTCGTCACGATGAGTTTCCCCACCACCGGGTCGAGCCACATGCGGAGCACGACGGCGTCCCTGATGCCGGGTGCAGGTCCGAACGGCGGGGTGAACCTCAGCTCCTCGCCGTTGGCCCCGAGATGGACGATGAACACGGGTGCGGGGAAGACCTTCGAGCCCACACCGGTGATGCGTCCGCCGACGAACCAGCCACCGAGGCCGTCCGGCTCGACATCCTTGACCTCACCGTGGATGATCGGCATCGAGGCGGTCACCGCCTCGTTCCAGGGGTCGTTCACGTCGATGAGACCGGCAGCACCCACGTACAGCGAATCGCGGACTCTCTCCCGTGTGAGGGTCACGGTCCTCTTCGATCCGGGGTCGTGCTGCACCGCATTGTCGGTGCGGAAGTCTCCGGTGATCGCACGCGACGGTTTTCCGGGCGCGGCCGTGGAGATCGCGGCGTTGCGGGACTCCTCCTTGGCGGGCGACCCCTGCCCCGACTCGGTACCCGTGCCGCATGCAGTCACTGCGGTGAGCAGTGCAACAAGTGCGACGGCGGACAGGCGACGGCGGTTCGAGTTCATGTGGAGTTTCCCCTCTGTGGTCGCTGCGCGAGCGACTGTGGACATTCTTGCCGAACCATCTGACGGCCGGGACGACCGGAAGGTTCCCGAGGGGATCAGGACGTCGGGGACGGTGTGGTCATCTGGATGAACTGGCTGATGAGTGCTGTGACGGCCTCGGGCGCGTCCTCCTGCAGGAAGTGGCCGACACCGGGGAGCCGCGTGACCGGCCCTTGCGGCCACAGACCCCTGAACATGCCGACCGCCATCTCCGTGGGAACGGCCCTGTCCTCCTCGCCGTGCACGTACATCGCCGGCAGCGCCTGGATCGCCGCGACGTTGCCGATGTTCTCGAGGAAGAGCTCCACCACGCCCGCGGAACCGATGTTCGCGGGGAAGGCGAGCGCGCCCCTGCAGTCTGCGGGAGTCGGGAACGGTGCGGCGTACGCGCGCACCCATGTCTCGTTCACGATGTCGGTGCGTTCGAAACCGATGCGCTTCAGCACGGACAGCACCGTGGCGCCGAGGTTCGAGAGGGTCACGTGTGATTCCTCCGTCTGCACCCACTTGAACCACGGGTAGTCGGACACGAGCGGCACTCCCTCGGGGGGGCGGCCGGGAACCCCGGTGTTCATGTAGCAGAAGCGCGCGAACAACTCTGGTCTGCGCAACGACAGCATCGCGCCGATCGGACCGCCCCAGTCCTGGGCCACGAGCGTGATGTTCGAGAGCCCGAGATGGTCGACCAGCCGCTCGAGATTGTCGACGTGGTCCCTGATCGTGTAGTCGCGGTCCTGCGGCGTCTCGCTCTTGCCGAAACCCATGTGGTCCGGGATGACGATGCGTCCGAGGCCCCGCAACGGTGCGACGAAGTTGCGGTAGAGGTAACCCCACGTGGGCTCGCCGTGCAGCATGAGGATCGGGTCGCCCTCACCCTCGTCCACGTAGTGCATCGCGAAACCATTGCCGTCGAAGAAGTGCGGTGCATACGGCCAGGTGCCGTCGAACGTCTCGTGCACGGGGATCATGCACCCACTCTGTCACCGAACCCGGTCACGGCCCTCATGAGGGGTGCAAGTCACGAGGCATCGCGCGCACCGTGACCCCGTGTGGGATGCTCCCGAGGTGAAACCAGCCGGGGCTGACGCCCTTCCCGTGCGATGGACGGCCTCGTGGGTCGAGCCGGTGGAGGCTGCCGACTCGCCGCCGCATCACCGACCGGCCCACCATCTCGCCGGTGAGTTCGATGCACCCGCGAACGTTGTCGCTGCGCGGCTGTGGGCAACGGCGCACGGTGTGTACGAGGCATTCCTGAACGGTGAGCGAATCGGTGACATCGAGTTGACACCCGGTTTCACCTCGTACCGCAGGAACCTGCAGGTGCACTGCTTCGACGTGACGGGGATGCTTCGGGAAGGCCGGAATGCTCTCGGCGCGACGCTGGGCGACGGTTGGTGGCGGGGCCAGCATGGGGTCATCCGTGAGATCGACGCCTACGGAGCCGACGTTGCGTTCCTCGCGGAACTGCACATGGAACTCGACGACGGCACCACCGTGTTGGTGGGCACCGACCCAACGTGGAGATCCACCCGGTCCCACATCCTCGCGGCCGACCTGATCGCCGGTGAAGTGCACGACCTTCGGGCCCGTGTCGACGGCTGGTGCGTTCCGCACACCGACCGCTCTGCATGGGATGACGTGCGTGTGGTCGACTACGACACGGACAACCTCTGTGCGGTGATCGGGCCGCCGGTGAGACGTGTGCAGGAACTGCAACCGGTGTCGATCACCACGGTGGTGCCCGGCCGGCACGTGGTGGACTTCGGGCAGAACAGCAACGGCTGGGTGCGGATCGCCGGTCTCGGCCCGGCAGGCAACAGGGTCACCCTCACGTACGGCGAGTGGACCACACCGGACGGCGACGTGACGCAGGCCAACGTGGCCGACGGGGCGTTCTCGGGGCCGCGCGGACTGCCCTTCCAGACCGACGTGGTGACTTCTGCCGGTGACGACACCGTCTTCGAACCCCGGCACAGCACGAAGGGTTTCCGTTTCGTGCGGGTGGAGGGCCTTGAAGCTGCACCCGACCCCGGCTCGATCACCAGCATCGTGGTGCACACCGACCTGCGCAGCGTGGGTGGTTTCGAGTGCTCCGACGAACGGGTGAACCGGCTTCACCGGGTGGCGGACTGGAGCTTCCGCGGGAACGCATGCGAGATTCCCCACCGACTGTCCGACCCGTGAGCGGTCGGGGTGGACCGGCGACTGGCAGATCTATGTGGCCACCGCGTCGTATCTGTACGACGTGGTCGACTGGTCGGCGAAATGGTTGCGTGACCTTGCTGCCGACCAGTTCCCCGACGGCAAGGTGACGAGCATCGTTCCCGACCCCTCGCCCACGGCGCCGGTGTGGCGTGGCAGCCACGGTTCGTCGGGCTGGGGGGATGCTGCCGTGCACGTTCCGTGGGAGCTGTATCTCGAGAGCGGCCGGACCGATGTTCTCGCGGCGCAGTACGAGTCGATGTGCCGGTGGGTTGACTTCGCCGCGCGCCGAGCCGCAGAGAGGCGTCACCCCACGCGAGTCGAGCAACGGCCCGAACCCCTCGAACACGAGAGGTTCCTGTGGGACAGCGGGTGGCACTACGGAGAATGGCTGGAACCGGGGGCCGACATCGAGACCGACGTGGCGAGCCTCGGCGCACAGGATCACGGCGCAGTCGCAACTGCGTATCTCTTCCGGTCATCCGACCAGCTCGCGCGGATCAGCACCTTGCTCGGGAGACATGACGAGGCCGACAGCTACTCGGCACTCGCCGCGAACGTCCTCGATGCGTGGCGGGCGGAGTTCATCGATGCCGACGGCAACGTGACACCGCGCACCCAGGCGAACCTGTGCCGGGCGATCGCCTTCGGTCTCGTGCCCGGGTCACTCCGTGAGCGCACTGCTGATGCCCTCGTGGCACTCATCGAGGAGGCCGACACCCATCTGGGGACGGGGTTCCTTGCCACACCCATGTTGCTGCCGGTGCTCGGCGACACAGGCCATCTCGACACCGCGTATGCACTGCTGTTCCGCGACACGGACCCTTCGTGGATGTACATGAGCAACCAGTACTCCACGATCTGGGAGGACTGGGACGGCATCAAGAACGGCACGGCGACCCACAGCCTGAACCACTACAGCAAGGGTGCGGTGATCTCGTTCCTCCATCACTATGTGGGTGGTTTGGTTCTCGCCGCGCCCGGGTACCGGCGTGTGCGGATCGCACCGCGACCCGGCGGTGGCATCACGTGGGCGCGCACGCACCACGACGCGCCGCACGGACGGATCTCTGTCGAATGGAAATGCGACGATGACGGCGGAGTTCTCACATCGGTGCTACCCGAGGGAACAACCGGTGAGATCGTGCTCCCGGACGGCGGGTCGTTCGAGGTCGGCCCCGGACCCCACACGCATTCCTGGTCCTCACTGACCTGAAACGGCTTCCTCCTCGCGTCGCCGCAGACGAGCCGGCAGGAAGAGCGCACCGAAGATCGCCAATGCGACCGGGAGTCCGATCAACCACACATTCAACGATCCGTCCCCATCGCCGTAGTCGACGTCCTGCGGGGCCTGTCGAGCCGACCCTGCGGAGGACTCGTCCTCGAGGATCAGACCGACGGCAACGGTCACCTTCCTGCCGCGGGTGTCGGTACCGACGAGAACAACCGTGTGGTCACCTGCCGGTGTGTCGTCCTGCAGCGTGAACTGCGAGACGACGGCACCGTCGGAGCCGGTCTGGGCCGTGCCCACGTCGACCGGATCAGAGAACATCCACA
>JBJTFB010000034.1:0-3325 GCA_046093205.1 Acidimicrobiales bacterium | reverse complement strand
CAGCCCGAACCCGCGTGCGTGCTTCTGGGGTGGCTTGGGCGGCTCGCTCATCGTGAACGACCTCGATGCAGAACTCACCTTCGCCTACGTGATGAACCGGATGGGGTCGGGCACCGTGGGCGACATGCGCTCCGCCGGCCCCTTGATGGCCACCTACGGCGCTATCGGCTGAACCGCACCGTCACGATCTCGAACGGGTCGAGGAACAGGCGGTGGAGACCGCCGCCCTCATCGACCGTCGTGCGGCCCGTGGGTTGCTCGAGCGCGTCGCAGAAGACGCCCGAGGTGCCCGGCACGTCGATCGTCAACCGTGCGCGACTGCCGCTCGACTCCCATGCGCGCACGACGAGATCTCCCGAGCCGTCGTCGGCCGGTTTCACGGCGCTGATGACCACGGACCCTCGGTCGTGGCAGTGCAGCGGTGCGGCAGGGAGGGCCGCGGGCATGCCGCGCACGGTGCGCGGCGGGTTCAGTATCTGCTCCACCCGTGCCTCGAACAGCTCGGCCGCGGGGTCACCCGTGAGTCCGGTGACCGACCATGCGAGGTGCTGTCGACCGCGGTCGGCGTACGGGTCGGGGAACTTCGGTGAACGCAGCACGGTGAGCTGCAGGCTGTTGCCGCGCACGTCCCACCCGCGGGGTCCGTCGGCCACCACAGCAACGCCGAAGTGGGGCTCGTGAACCGCCACCCAACGGTGCGCGCACACCTCGAAACGGGCGAGGTCCCACGATGTGTTCGTGTGTCTCGGCCGCCGCACGTGGCCGAACTGGGTGCCGCACACCGCCTCGCGCGCGTGCACATCGAGGGGAAGTCTCCACTGCAGGCGCTGTTCCTCCTCGTGCCAGTCAGCGTCCACCTGCACGTCGATGCGGTCGGGCAGGAGGAGATAGCGCACGGTCCACGAGGAGGCGGCTGTTGCATGCCGGCACTCCACCACGGTGCGCAGCGGGCCGCACTCGGTCACCACCGGCGCCGACACGGCGGGCACGCGCTCGGCCACACGGTCGGCATCGGCCATGTCGATGTCCCAGTTGTCGTACTCGGCAGGCGTGTCGGCGCGCAGCACGAACCCGGCGAACTCGTCGTCGGGGATCACCTCGCGGCCGTCGATCCTCATCGACACGATGTCACCGTGCTCCGAGAAGGAGACGTCGGCGAACTGCGTGCGCACCTGCAGCACTCCGTCTGCGTGCCCGCTCTCGTTCAGGAACCCAGGTGACGGCATGGTCGCGGGGTCCGCGGCCGAGAACGCATCCACCTCGGCCCACACGGCCCGGCCGTCCACCTCCGCGACACCCGTCCACCGGTGGGGAAGATGGTTGACAAGCACCGCTTGGTCACCCTCGGCGCGCAGCATGCGGCCGATCTCCTCCTCGATCTCGGCCGCGACCGTGGCGAACTCCTCCTCAGCATCCCGGTGCACCCACGCAATCGACGAGCCGGGGATGATGTCGTGGAACTGCTGGGTGAGAACCCGTTGCCACCACTCATCGATGCGGGCGGGGCGCGTGCCGAGTGTGGCCGCCCATGTCTCCACCTCGCGCAGCAGGCGCTCGCAGCGGCGGTTGCCCTGCTTGGTGCGCACCTGGGTGCTGTAGGTGCCGCGGTGCTTCTCGAAGTACATCTCGCCCACCCACACGGGGGCGTCGGCCCCGTACTCGGCGATCGCATCGGCGAAGAAGCCGTCGACACGGCCCATCGAGACCGTCGGCACGGTGTCGATCCCGGCGGCGAGCCTCGCGCGGTCGATCATCTGCTGCGTGGGACCGCCGCCGCCGTCGCCGTGGCCGAACAGCACGAGCGACGAGGAGGCACCCACATGGTCGGAGAAGTTCCGTTCGGCGAGGCGGAACTGTGACGGCGTGTTGATCGCGTTGTAGGTGTCCACCGGGCTGAAGTGCGCGAACACCGCGGACCCGTCGAGGCCCTCCCACCAGAAACTGTGGTGGGGGAACCTGTTCGTCTCGTTCCAGCTCAGCTTCTGCGTGAAGAACCATTCCGCGCCGGCGTGTGTGACGATCTGCGGGAGACCGGCCGGGTAGCCGAAGTCGTCCGGCAGGAACGCACCGTTGCAGGTGGCCCCGAACCAGTTCCTGAACGCGCGCTGGCCCTGGGTCATCTGGCGCAGCAGGCTCTCGCCGTCGGGAAGGTTGAGGTCTGTCTCCACCCACATCCCGCCGACGGGTTCCCAGCGTCCCTCGGCCACGAACCTCCTCACCTTCGCGAAGATGTCCGGCGCGTCCTGCTCCACCCATGCGTAGTGCTGCGCCTGGCTGTGGCAGTACACGAAGTCGGGGTTGCGCTCCAGCAGGTGCACCGCGTTCGCGAACGTGCGCACCGCCTTGCGGCGGGTCTCGCGCAGCGGCCACAGCCATGCGGTGTCGAGGTGCGCGTGCCCGGTGGCCACGATGCGGTGCGGGCCGCCGCCCCCGGCCGAGAGGGGGGGTGCAAGCGCGGCACGTGCCACGGCTGCCGTGCCCACGGGGTCGTTCGTGTCGAGTGCACGCGCGGCTGCGTCGAGTGCCGCGAAAAGCCTCGGCCGGCGCGGCGAATCATCGGGTGTGTCGACGGTGAGGTCGACAACTGCGTGCAGCTCCGTTGCCAGTGCCTCCACCTCAGGGTTCCACTGCACGAGTGCGGCGGTGCGCAGCACGTACAGCGGTGACTGCGGGGCGGTGGCGGGGTCGCCCATCGGGGTCGGCCCGTACCCGAACTCATGACCGGCGATGATCGGGGTGGCGGCTGCCTCCACCCATATCTCCACGGTGTCGCCCTCGTCGCGGGTTCCGAGGTCGACGGTGCGCCGGTCGGGCTGGATCGCGTGCACGATGCGGCCGTCCATCCACGCGAGTGCCTCGGTCTCGAAGCCGTCACCGCGTCCGCGGAAGCCGATGTCGATGAGTGCCCGCAACGGCACCCCCGCGAGATGCGCGGGAACCGTCGCCACCAGACGGAACCATCTGCTGTGCCAGGGGATGCCCCAGCGGGTCCCGACGGCGAACGGTGCGCGCGGCGCGGACACGGCGTCGCGGTACGCGACGGAGGTGAAGGACTCCGCCGTCGCCTCGACGGTGAACCCGTGGTGGCCGGTGTGCACGAACGGTGCCACGCGCTGGTCGAGCAGGCGCTGCGCGCGCTGCATCGCAGGAGCGGTGATGCGGTGTGCCATGTCCCCCCGGTTCGGTCGCGTCCCGTCGCGAGGCTAGACGGGGCGACCGCCCTGGAGGAACCGAGAGATGGCGCGTCCGACCGGCCGCAGGATGCCCCCCGGGCCGGTGTCGTCGTCGAGGTCGTAGGGACTGACGGCTCCCTGGCTCAACTGGA
>JBJTFB010000033.1:0-8144 GCA_046093205.1 Acidimicrobiales bacterium | reverse complement strand
TCCCACAGCGACATGTCGATGAAGTCGACGAGACCCGACGCCGCGAGGTCCTCATACAGCGACACGATCTCGTGGGTGCGCATCCCGAACCGCTCCGGCGAGAGCCTGACCGAGACGTTGAAGGCGGGGCGGCACCTCGCCCTGATGCCCGACAGGATCTCCCACATCATGCGGGATCGGTTCTCGAGCGACCCGCCCCAGCGGTCGTCACGCAGGTTGGCTTCAGGGTTCAGGAACTCACAAATGATGTAGTCGTGTGCCCCGTGCAACTCCACCCCGTCGAACCCGGCGCGGTCGCAGCGAACAGCCGCGGCGATGAAGTCCTCGATCAGCTGCTCGACCTCGCCCGGGGTCAGTGCGCGCGCGCCGACCTCGGGCTCATCGAAGGGGCAGACCGGATCGGTGCCGATGAGTTCCTTGGGGGACCGGCGACCGGCGTGGTGCAACTGCACCACCGCAACCCTCCCCTCGGCCTTGAGAGCCCCCGCCAGTCGGGTGAGCCCGGGCAGGGGCGCGTCATCGAAGACCCCCAACTGTCCGGCAAATCCCTGACCGACTCTCTGCACGTGTGCCGCACACGTCATCACCAGACCGAACCCGCCGACGGCGCGCTTGGTGAGCCAGGTGAACTCGTCGTCGGAGAGCGTCCCGTCGTCATGGCTCTGCTGGTTCGTGAGCGGAGCCAGCATGAACCGGTTCGGCATGGCCGGACCGTGGACGAAACGGACGGCGTCGAAGAGTGAGGTCATGCAGCGATTCTTGTCAGTCGCCAAGTTCCCCGGCGAGTTCGCCGAGTCGCGACTCCCCCTCCGGTGTCTGTCCCCCACGCTCCATGAACCGAGTCATCGCGGCATGCGCACGTGGGTCGGCAAGCAGCCGGTTGAACCCGCCGGACTCCTCCCGAAGTGCCTCCTCAACCCCTGTGTCGCTTCGCAACACCGACTCCTTGGCTTCCCTCACGGCGTTCGGAGGGAACGACGCGATGCGCCGCGCAAGAGCCAACGAGCAAGCGACCGGGTCGGCGACGACACGGTTCACCCAACCCCATGATTCCGCAGTGTCTGCATCAATGTCCTGGCCACCCAGCACGACCTCCATCGCCCTGTTGCGGCCGATGAGCCGGGGCAGACGCACCGTGCCGCCCCCGCCCGGGAGTATGCCGAGGGCGACTTCCGGTTGGTTGAAGACCGCACGCGGGGAGGCGAACCTCATGTCACACGCGAGCGTGAGTTCGCTGCCGCCACCCCCCACCCGACCGTCGATTGCCGCGATCGTCGGTTTTCCCATCGTGCGGAAGTTCTCGCACATGCGGTCGAAGTCATTCAGTGCCGCCGGTGTACCCATGTCGCGGGGCAGGGCGAGGATCAATGTCACGTCGAAATGGGCAATGAAGAAGCCTTCGACCGCGCTCGACAGGACCACGGCGCGTACGGAGTCATCGGTGACGAGACTGTCCGAGAGGCGCACCATCGCCCCATACAGCCCGAGGTCAAACAGGTTGACCGGCGGGTTGTCGATCACAACATGCGCAACGCCGGCATTGACCGACACCCGAAGAGGAGAGGGGGTGCCCGTCATCCGACGCCGCTCAGCCCAGGAGGCCCTTCAGGGCCTCGCGGGTATCGCGCTGCTCGTCGGGTGTTGCACCGAACTCCACGGCGGCGAAGTCGGTGACACCGATTCCGGCCAGCGATGCGATGCGGTCCTGCACCTCGGCAACGCTGCCGGTGATGGCGATGTCGGCGGGGCCGGCAGCACCCTCCTTGTCGAGCATCGCGCGGTAGCTGGGAAGCGTGCCGTATACGGCGAACACCTTCGCGGCACGTGCGGCCGCGGCCTCCTTGTCGGCCGTGACACACACCGGCAGCGCGGCGATCACGCGCGGCGCGGGTCGGCCGAGTTCCTCGGCGGCACGTGTGATGGTGGGGATCGTGTGCCCGGCGAGAGTGGACGGGCCGGTGCACCAGGTGAGGGTGCCGTCAGCCATCGCCGCGGTGACCCGCAGCATCTGCTCGCCGAGTGCGGCCACCACCACACCGAAGCCGGAGGAGCCCTTCGCGGCAATGCCGCCGTGGACGCTGTAGGTCTCGCCCGAGAACGAGGCCGGCTCGTTGCGCGACAGCGGCATCAGCACGCTCAGGTACTCGCGCAGGTGGCGCACCGGCCTGTCGTAGCTCATGCCCAGCATGCTCTCGATCACGACGCGGTGGCTCAGGCCGATGCCGAGGGTGAAGCGGTTGCCGGACGCGGCTGCCGCCGTGTGGGCCTGCTGGGCGATGGCATGCGGGTGGCGCGGGTAGGTGGGCACCACGGATGTGCCGAGCTCGATGCGCGGCACCTCACGGCCCACGATCGCAAGGCAGGTGATGGCATCGAGGCCGAAGATGTTCGGGGCCCAGAAACTGGCGAACCCGTCAGCCTCCGCCGCCCTTGCCTCGGCGACCACGTCGTCCACCGTGCCGTCGTTCACTGCCCCGCCGAAAATGCCGTACTTCATGCCGGCTGACCGTACCAGTCGGCATGCCCCGGGCTTCCGTCCGGACGTGTCACCGGGTCCTACGCGAGGCTGACGAGCTCCAGCCAGTCGTCACCGAAATAGTCCACCTGGCCGTCGGGCATCAACAGCACCTTCGTCGGCGACAGCCGCTGCACGAACTCGGTGTCGTGGCTCACCATGATCACCGAGCCCTTCCAGTTCTCGAGTGCCCCGGCCACCGCGTCGCGGCTCTGGGGATCGAGGTTGTTCGTCGGTTCGTCGAGCAGCAGGACGTTGTTGCGGCCCACCATCAGCATCGCGAGAGCAAGCTTCGTCTTCTCGCCCCCCGAGAGGGACCCCGCCTCCTGGAACACCTTCTCGCCCTGCAGGCCGAACGTGCCGAGCAGGCCGCGCAGGTCGGTCTCCGTGAGGCCGATGCCCGCGGGCAGGTCGCGGCGCATGTGGTCGATCAACGACATGTGCGGATCGAGAAGGTCGTGCTCCTGCGCGAAGTAGCCGACCTCCACCCTGTGGCCCCACTCGAAGTGGCCGAGGTTCGATGTGGTCTGTCCCGCGAGGATGCGCAGCAGCGACGTCTTGCCCGCACCGTTCAGGCCGAGCACCAGCAGTCGCTCGCCGCGGCCGAGGTCGAACGCGACGTCCTCGAACACCGGCGGTCCGCCGTAGGCCTTCGACAGCCCGTGGGCACGAATGACCGTCTCGCCCGCCTGTGGTGGGTCGGGGAACCGCACGTTCAGGCGTCGTTCACGTCGCGCCGGGCCGGCACCGTCTGCCTGGATCCGCGCGATGCGCTTCTCGATGCTGTGCGCCATGGTGGCCTTGGTGGCCTTCGCCCCGAAACGGTCGACGACCTCCTGCAGGCGGGCGACCTCCTTTGCCTGCATCATCGCCTTCTTCGCGAGCCGCGCCTCGTCCTCCGCGCGTGCCCTCTTGTACTGACTGTAGGTGCCGCGGTACTCCACCACGGTGCCCACGTCGTCCTCGTCGGGGCGGTCGAGGTGAAGGACCCGGGTGATCGCCTCGTCGAGGAGGTCGAGGTCGTGGCTGATCACGAGCAGTGCACCGCGGTAGTTGCGCAGGAACTCGAGCAGCCATGTCTTCGCGTCGACGTCGAGGTGGTTGGTGGGCTCGTCGAGGAGCAGCATGTCACTTCCGGCAAAGAGGATGCGCGACAGCTCCACCCTCCGCCGCTCCCCGCCCGACAGGACACGCAGCGGGAGGTCGAGCCGGTCCCGTTTCAGGCCGAGGCCGTTCGCGATGGAGCGGGCCTCGCTGTCCGCGGAGTAGCCGCCCTTCATGCGGAACGCCTCCTCGGCCCGCGAGTACCGGGACACATTCCGCTCGCTGGCTTCCTCCTCCATGGCGATGCGCAGCTTCTCGATGCGCTCGAGGTCTGCATCGATGCCGCGGCCCGAGAGGATGTGCGAGATCGCGGTGCGTCCCTCGTCGGTGCTCACGGCCTTCGGGTCCTGGGAGAGGTACCCGGTGTCGCCGGTGCGCGTCACGCGTCCGCCGGCGGCCGGGTTGTCGCCGCCGAGCACCTTGAACATGCTGGTCTTGCCCGCCCCGTTGCGGCCCACGAGGCCGACCTTGTCGCGCGCGGCCACCGTGAAGGTCGCCCCCTGGACCACGTTGCGTCCGCCCACCTCGACGGTGAGGTCCTTCACCTGCAGCACGTCGGCTCCTACGGTTTCGAGGTCGTCGTGGCCGCGCCGGCCGGTGCGGTGGTGGCCGGGGCGACCGTGGTGGAGGGCGGAAGCGTGGTGCCTGCGGCGGGGAGAGTGGTGGCCGCGACCGGGATGGTGGTCGCAACGGCCGGACCGGGGCCCGCAACGGTGGTGGACGGCATCACCTCGCGCCCCATGGAGTCATCCTCGAACTTCGCAGAGATGCAACCGCCGGTGCCCGACGGCGCCGGCCCGAGCGCCGAGGCCACCGACTTCACGAGGAACGTGCGACCGGTCGAGGTGGGGTGGACGCGGTCGGCATTGAGGACGCCCTCCTGCAGCGAGGCGGTTCCCCAGTCGAGGAGCGAGACATTGTCGTACGTGCCCGCGATCTCGCGGATCACGTCGTTCACGGCCTTCTGCGAGTCACGGAAGAGGGTGGTGGTGAGGAGCAGGGCGGGACGCGGTGCGAGTGACTCCACGATGCGGGTCATGTCGGTTCGGTAACGCTCGATGTTGGGGCTCTGGTTGGACCCGAGGAACACCACGGCGGCATCCCATCCCTCGTAGATGCGCTCACGCAGCACCTCGCGGCCGAAGTAGGCCGGCTGACCGGACTCGGCCTCCACCACACTGCGCCAGCCGAGCACCGACAGCTCGCGGCACATCTCGTTGCCGTAGCGCGCCGCGGTGCCCGCGAGGATGGAGTCGCCGATGATGATGACCCTGTTCCCCACGGCCTTCTCACCAAGCGTTGCACCCTCGCGTGCCGGTGCGCGCAGGGAGCCGATGTCCACCGCGGCTGATGCCCCGGCCGGGGACGCGCCGGGGATGCGACCCACGCCCTGCAGCACGGCATCGCCTGCCGGGTTTCCCGCTCCGCACGCGGACAGCGCCAGCACGGCGGCAGCCGCGGCGGGAAGTGCGGGGAGTCTCCGGGGTCTCATGGCCCGACCACGCTACGGCTCGTGCGGCGCGTTTGCTGGGCAGGTCAGTCCCGGCCGCGACGCAGTTCGTCGCGGATCTCCGCGAGCAGTTCGTTCGTGGAGGGACCTTCGTCCGCCTTCGCCTGCTCGTCGCGGTCACGGAAGCGGTTGTAGAACTTGACCACCACGAACAGCGCCACCGCAACGAGCAGGAAGTTGAGGCCGGCGGTGGCGAACTTCCCCAGCTCGATGTGGCTGCCGTTGACGGTGACGTACTTCTTCGAGAAGTCGGGCTGGTTGCCCCCGAACAGCGCCCCGATGAGGCCGCCGAGGATCCCCGGCTGGTCGGCGCTGCCGGCGAAGGAGTCGACCACCGTCTTGAATGCGGCGCCCATCACGAAGGCAACCGAGATGTCCACCACGTTGCCACGGTTGACGAAGTCACGGAACTCCTGCACGATGCCGCGCCGCGCGATCTTTTCCTTCGCGAGCTTCTCGACCTTGCCCATGAACTCGGCCATGTCACGACCCTATTCGGCGGAGAGATCCTCGAATCGGTCAATGCGCCGCAGTGTGGGGAACTTGCTCCAGAAGAAGCCCACGATCCCGATGGTGGCGATGCCGCCGCCCACCACGGTTGCCGGCACCCCCACCAACGATGCGGCCGCGCCCGACTCGAAGGCCCCGAGCTCGTTCGATGCCCCGATGAACACGCCCTCGACGGCGGTGACCCTGCCCCGCTTCTCGTCGGGGGTCACGAGCGGAACCAGCGAGCTGCGGATGAAGACGCTCACCATGTCGGCCGCCGACCCGATCAGCACCGCCACGAACGCCACCACGTAACTGTGCGTGAGACCGAGAACGACCGAGTGCACTCCGAACACGAACACCGCAATCAACAACGTGCGCCCCACGCGCCGGGTGACCGGTCTGGTGGCGAGGAACACGGCCATGGCGGCCGCTCCCATGCCCGAGGCGGCACGCAGCCATCCGTAGGCGACATCCCCGACTCCGAGTCGCTCCTCGGCAATCACGGGCAGGAGGGCAATCGCACCGCCGAACAGCACGGCGAAGAGGTCGAGCGAGATGGCCGCCAGCAGCACGGGCGTGCGGCGGATGAACCGCAGGCCCTCCATGGCGTGACGCAGGGTGGGTCGTTCCCGGTTCTCCACCTGTTGGTGTGCCGCGGGCGGCACCTCGATGGTGAGAAACGCGAGTATCCCGAGCGTCATCAGGCACCCGGCGGCCGCGTAGGCGACCCACGGCGCGATCGCATACATGAAGCCGCTCACCGCCGGCCCCACGATCGCGGCACCCGTCCATGTCGCCGAGGAGAGCGCGATCACCCTGGGCAGGCCGTTCGGCGGGGCGATCATCGGCGGGATGGTGCGCACCGCCGGCCCGGCGAACGCGCGCATCACACCGAAGACGAACGCCACGGTGAACATGAACACAGTGGTGGTGGGGTCGGTGCGCGCGTACAGCATGAACGCAACGGCACACATCAGCTCACCGAGGAACGCGAACACCACGATGCGCTTGCGGTCGAACCGGTCGGCGACGGTTCCCGTCACCAGCACGAGCAGGGCCGCGGGCAGGAACTCGGCGAGACCGAGCCAGCCGATGTCGAGCGCGTTCCCGGTGATGTCGTAGATGTGCTTGCCGAGCGCTGCTGCCTGCAGCATCACGCCCACGGTCATCGTGAACTGGGCAACGAGAAAGGCGGTGACTCCCGGGGCAGCCAGCACCTGCCTTCCGGTCGGCACGATCGAAGGGCCGGTGTCGCTCACCTCGCGGTCCAGCCGCCGTCAACCACCACGACCTGCCCGGTCATGAATGATGACGCGTCACTGGCCAGAAACAGAAGGGCGCCGTCCAGCTCGTGCTCCTCCCCCAACCGCGGGATGGGTGAGTTGAGTGCCACGTACTTCTGCGACCCCTCGTCGGTGTCCATGCCCGCGGTCATCTCGGAGAGGAACCAGCCCGGACACAGTGCGTTCACGCGCACGCCCTTGCGTGCCCACTGTGCGGCCAGTTCCCGTGTCATGTTGATGATGGCACCCTTGCTGGCGGCGTAGTTCGCCTGCTTCACGGGGGTGCCCGCGACCATCCCGAGGATGGAGCCGATGTTCACGATGGTGCCGCTGCGCTGTGCCGTCATGTGCACCCCGCACAGCTTGCTGAGGTGCCACGGCGCGGTGGTGTTCACCTCGAGCGTCTCGCGGAACTGCTCGATTGTCTCGGCCTCGATCGGGATCTTGTGGGTGATGCCCGCATTGTTCACGAGCACGTCCACGCGGCCGAAACGCTCCACCGTGCGCGCCACCAGGTTCTCGCGCTGGGCAGGGTCGGCAACGTCGCACTGCACGGCGAGCGAACCGGGCAGCTCCGCGGCGAGCGCGTCGAGTCGCTCGAGCCGCCGCGCGGCGAGTACCACGTTCGCACCCACTGCCGAGAGCACGCGGGCGAAGCGGGCACCGAGGCCCGCCGATGCACCCGTGACGATCGCGACGCGCCCGTCGAGGCGGAACTGTGCGAGCGGGTCGAGCGGAGCATTCCCTGTCATGCGCCGAGGCTATTCGTGCGTCGTTGCTGTGCCAGCATGGAGCCGTGAAGATCCGCATCGGTTACGGACTCGGCGTGCGGACCCGCCTGAACGACACCGGTTTCCTCACCGTGGTCGATGCCCTCGAGCGTCTGCGCTTCGACAGCCTGTGGCTGAGCGAACGCATCGGGGGCGAGGCCCCCGACCCCCTCGTGGCCATGTCGTTCGCCGCCGCGCGCACCACCCGGCTGAAGTTCGGCATGAGCGTCATGGTGCTGCCCGGACGCAACCCGGTGGTGCTCGCGAAGGAACTCGCCACGCTCGACCGCATGTCGGGCGGACGCCTGTTGCCCGCGTTCGGTCTCGGCGTGGCCGACCCGCAGGAACAGCAGGCGTTCGGGGTGGAGCGCACCGAGCGTGCCGCCATCTTCGACGAGGCGCTCGCCGTGCTCCGCTCGTGCTGGCTGAACGAGAAGGTCGATTTCGCCGGGAAACACTTCAACTACTCG
>JBJTFB010000032.1:0-10589 GCA_046093205.1 Acidimicrobiales bacterium | reverse complement strand
GGGCGGCGAGCGCAAGCGCCTGGTGCTCGATCTCCTGCTCACGAGCGGCGCCGACGTGCTGCTGCTGGACGAGCCCGACAACTACCTCGACATCCCCACGCGGCGGTGGCTCACCATCAGCACGGTCGACCTGCACGCGTTCAGTTGTTCCTCGAGCCACCGCCGCGTGGGGATGTCGAGGTAGTTGTCGGGCTCGTCCAGCAGCAGCACGTCGGCGCCGCTCGTGAGCAGGAGATCGAGCACCAGGCGCTTGCGCTCGCCGCCCGACAGCTCCGACACCTTCCTCACCGCGAAGTCGTCCACCTGGGTCTTCACACTGCGCTGGGCGCTCGCGGCCCACCTGGTCTCGAGTTCGTAGCCGCCGATGTCGCCCCATGTGGAGAGCGCCTCGGCGAACCGCATGCCGTCGTCCTCACCCGACAGCATCGCGCGCTCCGCGGCCACCAGTTCACGGCCGGCGCTGCGCAGGGCCGCCGGTGCCACCTCGATCAGCATCTCGCGCAGGGTGTCGTCGGGCCGTGACATGCCGACGTCCTGCGTCATCGACAGGAACGTGCCGCCGATGGCGAACTCGCCGTCGTCGGGCTCGAGCACACCCGAGAGGATGCGCAGGATCGTCGACTTCCCGACGCCGTTCGCGCCCACGAGGACCGCGTGCTCCCCGGGGGACACGGTGAACGACACGTCGAAGAAGAGCTGCTCGGCCCCGGGCGGGGAGTAGGCGAGGTCGGAGACGACGATCGAGGACACGGCCCTCGATTCTCGCGGGGAAAGGGCGTGTTCCCATCGGGTGGCGGGCGGTGGGACTCCATCAACAGTCTCCGACTGCTGTAGGGTTCGTCCCGTGGCGAGGGGTTGGGTGAACAGGCTGCTGGTGGCGTCCGCGCTCGTTGCCTCGTTCGCCGCGTCGGTGTCGGCCGGCCGTCCGGCGGAAGCGGTTGCCTGGACACCGGCGTCGATCACCGGGCTCAAGCTGTGGCTCGATGCGAGTGACGCCTCGACATTCTCGACGTCGGGTTCGAGCATCACGCAGTGGCGCGACAAGAGCGGCAACGGGTACCACGCGAACGGGCCGGCCGGGAACCAACCGACTCTCTCGGCGAACTCCGTCTACATCAACGGGAGCCAGTACCTCACGGGGTCGATGCCGGCCGGCACCTTCGGTTCGTCCATCCATGTCACGACCGTGTTCAAGACCTGCACCTGCGGCCTGTCGAACTACCAGGCGATGCCCTTCAACCGCACCATGAACAACTTCCCCACGCCGTTCGACGGCTACGAGAGTTCTCTGCTCGTGGGAGGCCCGACGGGGTCGTACAACGGATGGAGCTCGTTCACGAACATCCGCGATGACAAGACCCTGATGGTTCTCTCCACCTCGATGAGTGCGACGAAGGTGCAGCAGCACAGGAACGGAACGTTGGTCCGCACGGAGACGGGAGCGTTCCCGTTCCAGGACGTGCCGAACGCGTACCACGTCGCGACCCGCTACGACCGTGTCACCCAGTTCCGCGGCGACATCCACGAGATCGTCGTCACGAACGAGCTCTCGACAGCCGACCGCGTGAACCTCGAGCAGTATCTCGCGGCGAAGTGGACCGTTGCCGGGGTCCCGACCACCACCACGTCGACCTCGACGACCACCACCACGACCACCACCACAACGACGACGATTGCGCCATCCACGACCGCGGCACCCACCACCACGGTGCCGGTTGCCCCCACGACGGTGGCGCCCGTCCTCGACATCGAGTTCAGCGCCCCCACCACCACGGTTCCCGTGGCGCAACCGGTCACCGGGTCGTCCGTCGCGGTGACGCAGTCGACACTCGCGCTGCGGTCGGCCACGAACTCCCCGGTGACGACCAGCGTGGTCACCATCGCCCCGTCGACGACCACGTCGACAGTGCCGAACAACGCCGGCGGCACCGTGCCCCGTGCGGCACCGAGGGTGCAGGCCGTGGCGGCAGGCGAGGCGGGTGTGCGCATCGGGGAGAAGGTGCAGCAGACGACGGTGTCACGGGTCAACAACCAACTCGTAGTCTCCGCCGGCCCGCTGAAGGCGGAGTTCGGGAGCCTCGATCCATCGGGTGCACCCGCGGCGCTCGATGCCGAGGGGAACATCCGGCTGCGCTCGGGTGACGCCGTGCGGATCAGGTTGTCGGGGTTCGAGCCCGGGTCGACGGTGGAGGCGTGGTTGTTCTCGACACCGCAGTTGATGGGCACGGCGAAGGTGGGTGACGACGGCTCGGTCGTGGGCACCTTCACCATCCCGGGAGACGTGCCCGCGGGACCGCACCGCATCGCCGTGGTCGCACGGACCGAGGACGGCAAGCCGGCGACGCTCACGGTGGGCGTGAAGGTCGGCGACTGGGAGAAGGAGTCCTCCCTCACGGTGTGGTTGATCGTGCTGCCGATCGCATTGGCTGTGGTCGGGGCACTCTCGTTGCCCGCGACACGCCGTCGCCGGCGCGGGCTCTCCGTCTAGGGCGTCGGCACGATCGCCCGGCGCACCGGGCGGTCCCAGCCGGTCTTGCCGGTGAGTGACGGGCTCGGCCAGAGACCCGGGCCCATGTCGAGGATGCCGTGGTGCGACCCGTACGCGCCGAGCAGGTTCAGGAACGACATCGCATCGAACGCGTCGGGACCCTTCACGCCGGTGCCCTTCCACGTTCCGTTCGACATCAGCTCGAGTGCGATGACGGGGCAGATCGCCGTCTGCCACAGCACCGCCTGGCTGTCGTACTCGCGCATGGTGACCTCGTTGTCGGCCACGTGGTACAGGTACACCTCGCGCGGCTTGCCGTCGGCGATGCCCTTCACCCAGGTGCCGGCACAGGTGCGCCCGTGCATGAGGTGGCCGAGCTTGGCCGGGTTCGGCAGTACAGCGGCGAGAACGTCACGTGGCGCCACGTGCACACCGCCGACTCGGATCTTCTCGGTGGAGTCGAGGCCGAGGTACGCGAAGGTCTTCAGCCAGTCGATGAACTCGGCTCCGAGGCCGTACTTGAACGTGACCCGGTCGCACTTCACCTCGCGCGGGATGAGCACGACCTCCTCGTGCTCCACGTTCACGCACTCCACCGGGCCGATGCCGGCGGGGAAGTGGAAGATCTCCGGCTCGCTGAAGCAGTCGGTGGTGTAGAAGCCGCGCTTGCGTTCCCACACGAGCGGCGGGTTCAGGCACTCCTCGATGGTTGTCCAGATCGAGAACGTGGGCGCGAAGTCGAACCCGTCGATCGACAGGTTGGAACCGTCGCGGACGCCGATCTCGTGGACTTCGTCGAAGATGTGGTCGGCGGCGTAACGGGCGAACACGTTGCTGAGGCCGGGCTCCACGCCCATGCCGATGAGGGCGAGGATGCCGCGTTCCTTCCACTTCCCGTCCTCGTCCAGCTGGTCCTGGCCGAGCATGGTGCCGGGCTGGTTCCATGGGTCGGAGGGATGGGGGCTCGACAGGTTCATGGCCATGTCGATGTAGCTGCAGCCCGCGCGGTAGCACGCCTCGAAAATCTGGGGGTTCAGGCGCGGGTCGCACGCGTTCACGGTGACGTCGGCCTTGGTGCGCTCGATCAGGGCGACCAGCTGCTCGACGGAGGACGCGTCCACCTGCTCGGCGACGAACTTGCCGGGGTCATCGAGCGCATTGATGGCGTTCTGGGCGGCCTCCCTCGAGATGTCGGCCAGGACGAAGGTGTCGAAGAACCCCCGCGTCTCGGCGATGGACGCCATCGACGCCCCCACTCCACCGGCTCCCACTACGAGGACTCTCATGTTCGTCTGCACCTCGACGCGCAGGTGCGCGTCACTTTCTCCTCCCGGCGAGGCTAGTGGGAGAATCGCGCCATGACATCCGGACCTGACGGCTTCGCTGCGTTCGTCGCGGATCCCGAGGTCATCGGCGTGCACAGACTGCCGATGCACAACCCGAACACCATCCATGATGCCGACCGCATCGACCTGAACGGTCGTTGGGCAGCCCGGAGGTTTGCTCACCCCCGTGACGTTCCTCATGCGGCACTCGCGCGGGACACCGATGACACCGCATGGACCCAGGTGGAGGTGCCGGGCAACTGGACACTGCAGGGTCTCGGTGACCTGCCGCACTACACGAACGTGGTGATGCCGTGGCAGGGCCAGCCGCCCGCACTTCCCGACGAGGTTGCAACGGTGGTGCACCGCACGAGCTTCGTGCCGCCCCGCTCGTGGGCCGGCCGCCAGGTGGTGCTGCACGTCGGTGCAGCGGAGAGTGTGCACGGCGTGTGGGTGAACGGCACGTTCGCCGGCTACGGCACCGACAGCCGGCTGGCCAGCGAGTACGACGTCACGCCGTACTTGGACCACGGCCGCGAGAACACCGTCGCCATCGCGGTCGCGCGGTTCTCCGCGCAGAGCCACGTGGAGGACCAGGACCAATGGTGGATGGCCGGTCTCCACCGCGGGGTGTTCCTGTGGGCGCGAGAGGCGGTGCACGTCGCAGACGTTCGGGTGGATGCCGGCCTGCGCGACGACAACACCACCGGCACGCTGCGCGTGACCGTCGCGGTGGCATGTGCGGACGGATCCGCCGTGCCGGCCGGGTGGCGCGCCGAGGTTGTTCTCGCCACGGAGGAGGGGAGGGCGCTTCGTTCTGTGACCGCCGAGGTTGCCACGAACACCGCGCCCTACGTGTTCGAGGGTCACCGTGCGACAGTGGAGTGCGATGTGCCGAGGGTGCGGCCGTGGTCGGCCGAGATGCCGGTGCGCCACCGCGTGACAGTGTCACTTGTTGACCCTTCGGGCCGCACGGTGCAGACGGTGGGACAGTGGGCCGGGTTCAGGCGCGTCGAGATTCGTGACGGCAACCTGCTGGTGAACGGTGCGCGCATCATGGTGCGCGGCGTGAACCGTCACGACCACCACCCGGAACGGGGCAAGGCAGTGACCGTGCACGACATGCGCGAGGACATCCTCGTGATGAAACGGCACAACGTGAACGCGGTGCGCACCGCCCACTACCCGAACGACCCCGCCTTCCTCGACCTCTGCGACGAGCTCGGCCTGTACGTGGTGGCCGAGGCGAACGTGGAGAGTCATGCGTGGAACACGAGCCTGTGCCACGACCCCCGTTACCGCGCCACCGTCCTCTCGCGTGTGGCGCGCATGGTCGAGCGCGACCGCAGCCACCCCAGTGTGATCATGTGGTCGCTCGGCAACGAGAGCGGGTACGGCGAGCCGCACGATGCCGCGGCCGCGTGGATCCGCGCGAACGACGGCACCCGACCCGTGCACTACGAGCCTGCGGTGTTCCACACGAACTGGGTGGACGGCGGGCTCCCCGCCAGCGACGTGGTGTGCCCGATGTACGCCCCGATCGATGCGATCGCGCTGTATGGCCGCATGGTGGGAGAGGGGAAGGCCACGCGGCCCCTCGTGATGTGCGAGTACAGCCACGCCATGGGCAACTCGAACGGTTCTCTTTCGGACTACTGGGATGCGTTCGAGAACACACCGGGCCTGCAGGGCGGGTTCGTGTGGGAGTGGAAGGACCACGGCATCTCCCAGCAGCTCGATGACGGCACGAAGCGGTTCGCCTACGGCGGCCAGTTCGGCGACTCGCCGAACGACGGCAACTTCGTGGCCGACGGCCTGGTGTCGAGCGACCTCGTGCCGCACCCGGCCATGCGCGAGCTCGTGTGGTGCCACCGCCCGGTGTCGGTGACGCTGTCGGGGAAGGGGGCGCAGGCATCTCTCGTGGTGCGCAACCGTCAGTCGTTCCGTGACCTCTCGTGGCTGCGAGCCGACTGGGAGTTCGTGGTCGACGGTGTGGTGACGAAGCGCGGCCGTCTCGCGGTGCCGAAGTGTGCGGGCGGTGCGACCGCGCGGGTGAAGCGACCCGAGGTCACGTTGCCGCGCGGTGCGCGCGACGCGCGGTTCCTCGTGCGCTGGACCGCACGTGCGGACGAACCGTGGTGCGCGGCCGGTCATCTCGTGGCGTGGGACCAGGTGGTGCTGCGCGAGGCTCAACCGGCGAAGCCGGCGCGGGCCGTGGCCGCACGCGGGGCGGTGGCCCATGTCGATGCGGCGGCGGTGGAACCGCGGCCGACGATCTGGCGCGCTGCCGTGGACAACGACGGTTTCAAGATCATGCCGCGCATGCCCGGTTTCGGTCAGTCGCTGCGGCGCTGGGTGTCACAGGGTGTCGACGTGCGCGGTGCGGAACTCATCGACCATTCCGCGACCCGCACCGTCACCGTCGACGGCGTGCACCACGTGCACAGGTTCCGCGTGCCGCGGCACCTCGATGACCTCCCGCGTGTGGGTGTCACCTTCCCCGTGCCGTCGCGGTTCACGCAGGTGCGCTGGTTCGGTGACGGACCGCACGAGTGCTATCCCGACCGCCGCGCGGCGGCGATGCGCGCCGTGTGGTCGGGCGCACCCGACGAGTTGCCGTACCTCGTGCCCCAGGAGTTCGGTCTCCGCACGGGCTGTGAGTGGTTCGAGGTGGTCGACCCTGCGAGCGGTGATGCTCTCCGTTTCCGCAGCGAGGGGAGCCCGTTCCATGCATCCGCCCTGTGGCACACGGCCGACGATCTCCATGCTGCGCACGACACGACGCAACTGGTGCGCCGTGATCACCTCACCGTGCACCTCGATGCCGCGCACCGGGGGCTCGGCACCGCGAGTTGTGGGCCCGACACGCTGCCGCGCCACAGGGTGGCTGCCGGTACCTACGTACTGGCGTTCACCGTGATGCTGGTTCCCGGTCACTGAACCGGGTTCACTCCTGCGCGGCCCGACGGGTCAGGACTGGCGCGTCGTTCAGTGCTGGATGACAGATGCACGTGCATCGGTCACACGGGGAATCAGTCGGTGATACCCCGTGTTACACCCCGAGAACCGTTCGGTTCGAACCCCCCAACCCGCAACGCCCAACTAAGGAGTCCACAGTGACCAAGAAGATGAAGATGATCGCAGCGGCAGCTGCGGCGGTGCTCACGCTCGCAGCGTGCGGCAGCGACAGCGACTCGGCCGACACCACCATGGCGCCCGACACCACCATGGCCGCCGAGGCCCCGGGCACCATCGTCGAGGTGGCGCAGGCCAATCCCGACTTCTCCACGCTTGTGGCGGCAGTGACCGCCGCTGGTCTGGGCGAGACGCTCTCCGGTGAGGGTCCGTTCACGGTGTTCGCGCCCGACGAACGCGGCATTCGAGGCGCTTCCCGAGGGTCTCCTCGAGAAGCTGCTGCTGCCGGAGAACAAGGACACCCTTGTGAAGATCCTCACCTACCACGTGGTGGGCGCGAAGGTGATGGCCGCCGACGTCGCAGCCGGTGACGTGACAACCGTCGAGGGTTCCACCTTCGCGGTGACCACCGACGGCGGTGTGAAGATCAATGGCGACACCACGGTGACCGCAACCGACGTCGAGGCGTCGAACGGCGTCATCCATGTCATTGACAAGGTGATCGTGCCGCCGACGGTCGACGTCGCGTCGCTCTAGTACCCGGTCACTTCCCTACGGAGGGGCCGGCTGTGGGGGCAACCCCCCAGCCGGCCACGTTCGTTCCTGGTCTGCACATCGCCACCACGCAGCCGCCGAAGCCGCCGCCCGTCATGCGCGCGCCGAGCACACCGGGAGTGGCGAGAAGGTCCTCGACGGCATCGTTCATCGCCGGTGTCGACACCCCGTAGTCGGCATCGAGACTGCGATGGCTCGCGGTCATCAGCCCGCCCGCCGCGACGAAGTCACCCGAGCCCATCGCACCGGCGAATGCCATGACACGCTCGTTCTCGGTGACCACGTGCCGTGCGCGCCGCCGCAGCGTGTCGTTGCCGATGGCGGCCACGTCGCCGACCGACGCATCGCGCAGCGGGCCGATCTCGCGCTCCGCCGCGGCGCATTCCGCGACACGTTCGGCATAGCCCGAGCCCTCGAGGGTGCGGTGCGCCACGAAGCGCACCACGAAGGTGACGTCCCCGGGCACCTCGACGTGTGCAACCGCGAGCGACCTGCAGTCGATCAGCGTGGCGTGCCCCGCGCGCGCCGATGCGATGCACAACTGGTCCATGATCCCGGTGGGGACGCCCGTGGCGCGGTGCTCGGCGCGCTGGGTGAGCAGCGCCAGCTGCTCCGCGTGACCCTCGAACCCGAACGCGAGTGCGGCGGCTATCTCCAGTGCGGCACTCGAGGAGAGGCCGGCCCCCACGGGGATCGTGGTGGTGACGTGGCCGCGGACGGCGCGCACCGCCAGCCCTGCCTCCCGCATCTCGGCGGCCACGGCATCGGGGTAGCGCAGCCAACCGGGGTCGCCCGTGTCGTCGGACGTGAGCTCGGTGGGGCCGTCGACGGGCACGAACCCGATGGTGGTGTGGCGGTCGATCGCCATGGGCAGCACGAGCCCGCCGGTGTAGTCGGTGTGGTCACCGATCAGGTTCACGCGCCCGGGGACGACCACTCGGTTCACTCCCCGAAACTACTCCGCCGCCGCGGAAGTAACGTCTGCGCCATGACCGACCAGGGGGAGTGGGAGCAGCGCTACGCGGGGTCGCGCGTCCGCGATGCGCGGTTCGCCACCATGTCGGGCATCCCGCTCGAGCCCGTGTACGGGCCCGACGGCGCGGAGTTCCCCGGCGTGTTCCCGTACACGCGCGGGCCGTACGCCTCGATGTACCGCAGCAAGCTCTGGACGATGCGCATGTTCGCCGGCTTCGGCACGGCGCGGGACACGAACGAGCGCTTCCGCGAGATCATCCGCGCCGGCGGTGACGGACTGTCGACCGCATTCGACATGCCGACGCTGCTCGGCCTCGACAGCGACGACCCCATGGCGCTCGGTGAGGTGGGCAGGTGCGGCGTGGCGATCGACTCGCTCGCCGACATGCGCGACCTATACGCCGGCATCGACCTCGGCTCCATCACCACGTCGATGACCATCAACTCGCCCGCCGCGCCGGTTCTCGCGATGTTCGTGGCCCAGGCGGAGGAGGCGGGCATCCCGCGCTCGGCGCTCGGCGGCACGCTGCAGAACGACATCCTGAAGGAGTACCAGGCACAGAAGGAGTTCGTGTTCCCCCCGAGACAGTCGATGCGGCTCGTGCGCGACGTGATCGCGTTCACCGCGGCCGAGATGCCGAAGTGGCACAGCGTGTCGATCAGCGGGTACCACATCCGCGAGGCGGGCAGCACGGCGGCCGAGGAGCTCGCGTTCACGCTGGCGAACGGCTTCGCGTACGTGGAGCTCGCGCGCCAGGCGGGCCTCGACACGGATGCGTTCGCCCCGCGCCTGTCCTTCTTCTTCAACGCACACATCGACTTCTTCGAGGAGGTCGCGAAGTACCGTGCCGCGCGCCGGCTGTGGGCGGTGTGGATGCGTGACCGTTACGGCGCCCGCGACGAGCGCTCGATGCAGATGCGGTTCCATGCCCAGACGGCCGGCGTCTCGCTCACCGCGCAGCAG
Organism: Acidimicrobiales bacterium; assembly: GCA_046093205.1. GTDB lineage: Bacteria > Actinomycetota > Acidimicrobiia > Acidimicrobiales > Ilumatobacteraceae > UBA2093. The sequence continues at coordinate 1,147 of JBJTFB010000032.1, read as the reverse complement.
CCCGAGGTGAACATCGTGCGGACCGCCATCGAGGCCCTGGCGGCCGTGATGGGTGGGGCGCAGTCGCTGCACACGAACTCGATGGACGAGGCGCTCGCGCTCCCCACCGAGAAGGCCGCGCGGATCGCGTTGCGCACCCAGCAGGTGATCGCCCACGAGACCAACGTGCCGTTGGTCGCCGACCCTCTCGGTGGTTCGTGGTTCGTCGAGGAACTCACCGATGAGATCGAGCGGCGTGCCGAGGAGATGTTCGCCGAGATCTCCTCGATGGGCGGCGGGTCGATGCTCGAGGGATGTATCCGCGGGATCGACGAGAACTGGTTCCAGGGTCGCATCGCCGACTCGGCCTACGAACTGGAACGCGCCTTCAATGCGGGGGAACGCATCGTGGTCGGGGCGAACCGGTTCACCGAGGGCAACGACGAGTCCGGTCTCTACATCCTCCGCATCACGAACGAACAGGAGAGGCGCCAGCGCGAGCGCCTCGCGTCGGTCCGCACGAGCCGCAGCTCCGCCGGGGTCGATGCGGCCCGGGCACGGCTCGCCGAACTCGCGGCCGACCCCGAAGCGAACCTCATGCCCGCCCTGATCGAGGCCTCGCGCGCACGGGTGACACTCGGGGAGATGATGGCCACTCTCGGGGGAGTGTTCGGTCGGCACGTGGAAGTGCCGGTCATCTGATGGCGGTGCGCGTGCTGGTCGCAAAGGTGGGCCTCGATGGGCACGACCGCGGCATCAAAGTGGTGGCACGCATCCTGCGCGATGCCGGCATGGAGGTCATCTACACGGGGCTCTTCCAGACACCCGAGACCGTGGCGGCGGCCGCGGTCGACGAGGACGTCGACGTGGTGGGGTTGTCGATGTTGTCGGGCGCGCACATGACACTCGCGCCGCTGGTGGTCGAGGCGCTGCGCGCCCGCGGTGCCGACGTTCCGGTGGTGGTCGGTGGCATCGTGCCCGACCAGGACGTGGGAGATCTTCTCGCGGCCGGGGTGACGGCCGTGCTCGGGCCGGGAGCCTCTGCTGATTCGGTCGTCGAGACCGTGGCGGCTGCCGCCCGCTGATGCGGCGCCTTAGCGGGGATGTTTCGGTGCGTCGTGCGGTTCGGGGTCTGACCGGGTCTCAGTCCGCGCCGTCGATCCAGGCC
>JBJTFB010000031.1:0-5489 GCA_046093205.1 Acidimicrobiales bacterium | reverse complement strand
CGCGGACGTGGCTCAGTTGGTAGAGCATCACCTTGCCAAGGTGAGGGTCGCGGGTTCGAATCCCGTCGTCCGCTCCATTTTGTCTCGAAGGGCCCGTGTCTGCCCGTCTCAGAGTGTGCGGTGCGTCTCGAGTGCGTCGCGCAGGCTTGCGGCAGTCTCATCGGTGAGCCCACCCCTGCCTTTCCACCGCACTAGGCCCTCGTCATCGACGAACACGACCGCGACGGTCGAGGAGTCACGCAGCCCAAGAGGTCCGGTGACACGCGAGACGTCGCCGTAGACGGTCATCGTGCGCTGCAGCACCGCCGGCACCTTGATGGCGGCAGCCATGCCGCCGTCGATGAACCGACGTGCCGGCGCCCAGATGCGGGCAATCGTGGGGACCTCGTAGAAGCGCAGGTCGGGGTCATCTGCCGCTTCGGATTCGAACCACGGCAGCCAGGAATCCACGAGGCGTTGTTGGTCTCGATGGAACGCCACCAGCACGATGTTGCGCCGGCCGGTGAACGCATCGGGCAGGCTCACGTCAAGCCCCTGCAGGTTCCTGGCTGCAACCCGGGGGAACTGTGGGAAGGAGCTCACGCTGTGAGGGTACAGAGTGGCTCCCGGGCTGTTCCTGCCTCTGGCAAACGGGGGTATGTTGCGCTCGTGAGACAGCTGTCGGGCCTTGATGCCACCTTCCTCCACATGGAGTCGAAGACGACCTTCGGCCATGTCTCCGGTCTCGGTCTCTACAGTCGCCCGACACCCGACTTCGATCCCTATGAGGTGGTGTTCAGTCGTTTCGCCGCGCTTGCGGGACACGTTGGTCCGTTGCACCAGAAGCTGCACTCGGTTCCGTTCGGCCTCGACCATCCGTACTGGGTCGCCGACGAGAACTTCGACCTCGAATACCACGTGCGTCACCTCGGCCTCGCGCCACCGGGCAACGAGATGCAGCTCACCGAGCAGGTCGCGCGCATCTTCGGCCGTGCACTCGACCGCACACGCCCGCTGTGGGAGGTGTACGTGATCGAGGGGCTCGAGGATGGCCGCTGGGCGCTGATGACGAAGTTCCACCACTCGTCGATCGACGGTGGTGCGGGCGTTGTGCTGCTGAACATGCTCACCGACTCATCGCCCGAGCCGCGCAACGACTACCTGCCGGTGCCGATCCCCGAGGAGGCCGCGCCCGGTGAGATGGAGATGCTGCGAACCGCGGTCACGAAGCTGGCGGTGAACCCCGTGCGGTCGGTGCGCCTCCAGCTGCGCGTGATGCAGGGGCTCATGGACTCCCTCGGCATCGCACCCGCGAGCCAGGTCACGCGCACGGTCCGTCGTACCGTTCGCGCCGTCACGCGCCGCCCCGATGCGCAGCACCCCACCGCGGCCGAACGGGTGAGGCTGCCGCTCACGCCCGCGCCGCCCACACCGTGGAACCGCACCATCACCGCACACCGCCGCTTCGCGAGGCGCTCGGCACCACTCGACACGTTGAAGGCGCTGAAGTCAGCCTCGGGCGGCACCGTGAACGACATCGTGATGGCGATCTGCGCAGGCGCGCTGCGCACCTATCTCCTGCGGCACGACGCGCTGCCGGACCGTCCGCTGCGTGCGATGGTGCCGGTCTCGTTCCGTACGGGGGAGGAGGAGGTGCCATGGACGAACATGGTGTCTGGAATCGTTGCCGACCTCCCGACCGACTGCGCCGACCCTGTCGAGCGTGTGGAGCTGTGCCACGAGGCGATGGAGGTCGCCAAGCGCCAGTTCGAGCTCATCCCGGCCGATGCGATCGCCCAGGGTGCGCAGGCAACCTCCCCTCTGCTGGCCACCGCGGCAACCCGTCTGGCATCGAGTCTCCGCTGGGCCGACCGCGCGAACGTGCTGCCCACGAACGTGGTGATCTCGAACGTGCCTGGCCCCCGCACACCGTTGTGGTTCGGCGGTGCGCAACTCGAGAACTATGTGCCGCTGTCCATCGTGACCGACGGAATGGGGCTCAACATCACCGTGCACAGTTACCTCGACAGGCTTGATTTCGGTCTCATTGCCTGCCGGGAACTGGTGCCCGACCTGTGGGATCTCCTCGACATGCACTTCGAGGAGATTGACACCCTGTGCCGCACCTACGGGGTCCCCGTCACGCAGCCAGCGACCTGAGCCGCGTGAGCAGGTTCTCCCGCTCACGGGCCGGGAGCCTGCTCTCCATCCGGGGCATGAGTATCTCGTCCTCCTTCACGAAGTGGAGCGAGATCACCGCATGGAGACCGTAGGGAACACGGCGGAGGGCACGGGTGGTCTCCTCGGACGGTTCGTGTGACACCACTGGTGACCCGTGCAGGTCACTCAGCTCGGCCGAGAGCCTCTTGATCTCCACGTGCTCGCGCCGCATGGTGGCGATGGAGATGCTGGAGCCGTGCAGCCGTTCGACTGCGTCGTGCAGAACTTCGTCCTCGCTGCGGGCGGTCGGTGCGGTGCAGCTGCGCACCGGATGGTTCCTCGAGTCCGTGGGCACCGAACTCGTGGTGATGCTGTCCCCGCCCACGGCCCGTGTGGGATGCGCCGCGGCGCGCGCACTAGTTTCCCCCGTGTGACAGTGCAGTTCGGCATCCATCTCGGTCCCCAGAACGCCCCCGTGCCGGAACTGAGACGCCTCTGGCGCTGGTTCGACGAGGCAGGGCTCGACTGGATCTCGCTGTGGGACCACATCTACGAGGCCCCGCCCGCCGGCGGCACGCAGGTGCACTACGAGGCGTTCTCGATGCTCGGCGCTCTCGCGGCCGACACGACCCGCGCCCGCATCGGGTGCCTCGTGTTCTGCTCGCAGTACCGCAACATCGGCGTGCTCGCCAAGGGTGTGATCTCCGTCGACCACATCTCGGGTGGCCGGTTCGAGATGGGTCTCGGCAGCGGGTGGCACGACCAGGAGGCGAAGGCGTTCGGGGTCGACTGGCCCACGCAGGGCGGCCGGTTCAAGGTGATGGAGTCGCAGCTTCAGGCTCTCGAGAAGTGGCGCAGGGGCGAGCGGGTCACGCAGTCATCCCCCGGTGTGGAACTGGTCGATGCAGCGATGGTTCCGGGCCCCGTGGGGCCCATGCCCATCTGGATCGGGGGCCTCGGCCGCGAGAAGACCCTGCGGATGGCGGGCCGCTACGCCGACGGTTGGAACGCGGCGTACGTGCCGGCCGATGAGTACCGCGAGCTGAACGGTGTGCTCGATGACTGGTGCGCGAAGGCCGGTCGCGAGCCGTCGACGGTGGAGCGCAGCATCAACCTGTCGTGGGGGCTCAGCACCGACGACGTGTCGGTGGTGAAGGAACGTCTCCGCGACCAGTGGGGCGCCGCTGCCGAGCGCATCATCAACGGCTCGCTCCTCGGCCGGCCGGAGGACGCCGTCGAGCAGGTCGCACGCTTCGTCGATGCCGGTGCGCAGCTCGTGAACGTAGCGATCAGGCCGCCGTGGGACGAGGACCTCCTGCGCGAGTACGTCGAGGTCACCGTGCCGCTGATGCGCCGCGAGTTCAACGGCTCCTGAGGCCCTGCGGGCCGTAGGCTCGGTCCTCATGAAGATCGGCGTCCAGCTCCACCCCCAGGCCACCTCGCTCGCGGAGATGCGCACCGCATGGAAGGCTGCCGATGCGATGGGCGTGGACTCCATCTGGACCTGGGACCACTTCTACCCGCTGTACGGCGACCCCGATGCCGCGCACTTCGAGTGCTACACGCTGCTCGCCGCGATGGCCGCCGACACCACCCACGCCCGTCTCGGTGCCCTAGTCACCTGCTACACGTACCGCAACGCGAACCTTCTCGCTGACATGTCGCGCACAATCGACCACATCTCGAACGGTCGCTTCGTTCTCGGCATCGGGTCGGGCTGGTTCGAGCGCGACTACAACGAGTACGGCTACGAGTTCGGCACCGCGCCGGGCCGCCTCCGTCTGCTGGCCGAGGGTCTGCCGGTGATCAAGGAGCGAATGTCGCGCCTGAACCCCGGCCCCGTCAACGGCAACATCCCGCTCATGATCGGCGGCAGCGGGGAGAAGGTCACCCTGAGGCTCACCGCCCAGCACGCCGACATGCACAACACGTTCGGCCCCGTCGACCACTTCCGCGGCAAGATGGAGGTGCTCAACCGCTGGTGTGCCGAGCTCGGCCGTGACCCGCGGGCCATCGAGCGCACCGTGGCCCTGTCGCCGAATGAGGCCGACAAGGTGGATGAGTACGCCGCCGCGGGCGCCGACCACGTGATCTTCATGGTCGGCAACCCGTATGACCTCTCGTTCGTCGAGAAGGCCCTCGCCGCCCGCTGACCGCTGGGGCCGCGTGCCGTACCGCTCGGCTACGGTGCCGTGCGGGAAGAGGGGGAACGCATGGATCTCGAGACGGTGCTGTACTCGGTGGACGAAGGCGTCGCCACGGTCACCCTGAACCGGCCCGAGGCGATGAATGCGTGGACGCCGCAGCTGGCAGACGAACTCGGCATAGGTCTCGGTCTCGCCGATACCGATGACGACGTGCGCGCCATCGTCATCACGGGTGCCGGCAAGGCGTTCTGCGCGGGCGCCGACCTGAGCGGCGGCGAGGGGGGCTTCAAGGCCGGCGGCGCGAGCACATACGACGGTCCGCGCCGCATGCCCCACCAGACCTCCAAGCCCGTCATCGCGGCGATCAACGGCCATGCGGTGGGTGTGGGCATCACGTACCCGATGCTCGCCGACATCCGCATCGTGAGCGAGACCGCGAAGATCCAGTACGCGATGGTGCGCCGGGGCATCCTTCCCGAGCTCGGATCGCACGTGATCCCTGCCGCGGGTGATCGGTTTCTCCCGCGCGGCCGAGCTGTTGTTCACCGGACGCATGCTCACCGGGGCGGAGGCCGCGGAACTCGGCCTGGCATCGCGTGCGGTGCCCGCAGACCGCGTGCTCGCCGAGGCGACGGCGATCGCCCGCGACATCGCGGAGAACACCGCACCCGTGTCGGTTGCGCTGTCGAAGCGCATGCTGTGGGAGGGCATGAACACCGGGATGGACGAGATGATTGCTGCCGAGGGCCGCATCATTCCCGCGCTTGCGGATTCACCCGACGCGGCAGAGGGTGTGCGTGCGTTCTTCGAGAAGCGCAGGCCGCGGTGGTCGATGCGGGTGTCGACGGACGTCCCGAAGTACCGCGGGAACAAGAACTAGCCCGGAACAACAGACCCAGAACGGAGACACCATGAAGACGGCGCAACTGCACGGCACCACCATCGCCTACGAGGACACCGGGGGCACGGGCCCCGCGGTGATCCTGAGCCACGGGTTCCTCATGGACCACTCGATGTTCGATGCGCAGGTGGCGGCACTGCGTGCCACGCACCGGGTGATCACGTGGGACGAGCGCGGCTTCGGCGGCACCCGGGTCACCGGCGAGTTCTCGTATTGGGACTCGGCTCGCGATGCCCTCGGACTCCTCGATCACCTCGGCATCGATCGCGCCGTCGTCGGTGGCATGTCACAAGGTGGCTTCC
>JBJTFB010000030.1:0-16813 GCA_046093205.1 Acidimicrobiales bacterium | reverse complement strand
GTGTCGAGACGGTGTGTCACCGCGCACTCGTCCAGCACCTCGAGGCGTCCGTCAGCAGTGACATCGAGTGCGCGGCCGACGATCTCCGCGCCGACGTGGTGCACCTGCGCGCCGCGGACTGACAACTACCGTTGGGCCGTGCCCGACGAAGCCCCCGAGACGCGTCTTTCGTCCGCCCCGCGGTGGACGATCGTGGCGGGAATGGCCGTGGTGGTGATGCTCGGTGGCGCACTCGGCCTGGTGCGCGCCGTGAATGCCGGGATGGACGGTGTGGCCCGCGTCGAGGGGGTCAGTGCCGTGCTGTCACCGCCCACCGAGGGCGTCGAGAACTACCTCCTCGTGGGTTCGGACTCGCGCGAGGGGGCGGACCCCTCCGACCCCGACTACGCGAACGTGGGGTCGGCGGACAAGAACCCGGGTCGGCGGTCGGACACGCTCATGGTGCTGCGCCGTGACACCCGCAGCGGGGCCGTCGCGTTGATGTCGGTGCCGCGCGACCTGTACGTGCGCATCGGCTCGGGTGAGAAGCTCGACCGCATCAACGTCGCCTACCGGGCCGGTCCCGACACGGTCGTCACCACGGTGCAGCGGGCGCTGAACATCCCCATCCACCACTACCTCGAGGTCGACTTCCAGGGCTTCAAGAGCATCGTGGACGCCGTCGGCGGTGTGGAGGTGTGCGTGGACCGGGCCTCCCGCGACAAGTCGACCGGGTTCTTCATCGGACGGAAGGCCTGCAAGGTGGTGGGCGGGGCCCAGGCACTCGCGTACGCGCGGTCGCGGCACTTCGAGCAGAAGTACAAGGACGAGGGCTGGAAGATGGATGCCACCGCCGACATCGGTCGCACGGCCCGTCAACGGAAGTTCGTCACCGCACTGCTGAAGTCGGCCGCCCGGTACGTGGTGGAGAACCCGCTGCAGGCCGCCACGGTGATGCACGAGGCATCGGCGGCACTCAGTGTCGATCCCGGTCTCGGGCTCGTCGACCTCGCCCGCAAGCTGCGCCCCGTTGCCGACGGGGGTGCGGCATCACATGCCCTGCCGGTGGCGAACGACATGGTGGGCGGCATGTCCGTGGTGCGGCTCACCGCCGATGCAAGGCCGTTGCTTGCGTGGTTCGCGGGCACGGGCCCCGAGCCGCCCGCCTCCTGACGCGGAGGCTCAGCCGTGCCCAATGGGGCCTGGCCCTGCTCGTTGGGGCCTAGCCGTGCACCGAGGCGTCGTCGGTGGTGCGGCGCCTGCGCACCCGCGACGTGGTGTCAGCGTGCGAACCGGTGGGTGCGATGCGGTTGCCCTGCACCGTGTCACATCCGAGCAGGCGGAGCCGGTCGAGCTGGTCCTGCGTGGTCACCCACTCCGCACACACGCTGAGATCGAGCGAGTGCGCCAACTGGATGATGGAGCGAACCATCGGGTCGTCACCGGCACCCGGGGCACCCACGTCGCGCACGAGCGAACCGTCGATCTTCAGGATGCTCGCGGGGAACGTGCGAAGGGCGGCGAGCGACGAGGAACCCGAGCCGAAGTCATCGACCGCGATGCGGACTCCGGCGCGCCGCAGCGCGTTCACGGTGCGCAGAACCGCCGGGTTCTGGTCGAGCAGCGTCGATTCCCCCGTCTCGAGCACCACCCTCGCCGGCTCGACGCCGCGCGCCTCGAGCACCGCGAGGGTGCGTTCCACGAAACCAATGTCTGCCAGCTGTCGGCGCGACACGTTCACGTGAAGTGCGACATCACTGCCGATGTCACCGGCGTCGGTCCATCCGCGCAGGTGGGTGCATGCCGTATCGAGCACCCAGTCCCCGATGGGGCCGATGAGACCCGACTCGTCGGCGAGGTCGAGGAACTCTCCCGGCTGCAGCTGCCCGCGCTCGGGGTGGTTCCAGCGCAGGAACACCTCGAACGCGGCGATCCGGCCGGAGTGTGCGGTCTCGATGGGCTGGTACACGGTCTCGAATCGCCCTGCGGCCAGCGCCTGCTCGAGGTCTGCGGCGAGGGCGGCGCGTTCGCGCGCTGCGGCGCGCATGCGGTCGCTGTAGAGCTCGCTGCGCCCGCGTCCGCGCTGCTTGGCGAGGTACATCGCGGTGTCGGCGGCGTGCAGGAGGGTCACGGCCGCATCCGCCGGCGACTGGTCGCGCAGGAGGTCATCGGTGGCCATTGCAACGCCGACACTCGCCCCTGACTCGATCTCGACACCGTGCAGCATCAGCGGCCCCGTGATCGACATCCGGATGCGCTCGGAGATGTCGAGCGCGACGTGGTCGTCGAGCACCCCCTCGCACAGCACCACGAACTCGTCGCCCGAGATGCGCGCCACGGTGTCGTTCGGCCTCGTCGCGGCGGCGAGCCGCCGTGCCACGGTGAGGATCAACTGGTCGCCCACCGCATGGCCGATGGTGTCGTTGACGTGCTTGAGCTTGTCGATGTCGATGAAGAGAACAGCCACCTTCGTGCGCGTGGTGACGGAGCGCTCCAGTGCCTCCGTCGTGCGGCGAAGGAAGAGGACGCGGTTCGGGAGACCGGTGAGTGCGTCGTGGGTGGCCAGCCGGTCGAGCTCGGCGCGCTCCTGGCGCTCCCGGGTGATGTCGCGGGCGATGGTCGACCAGTGGTTCACCGTTCCGTCGGCGTCGCGAACAACCTGCACCGTGACCGACAGCGTGCGTGCCAGTCCGTCGGGGGAACGGAACGTGATCTCGCCGAGCCAACGGGGTGACCGGCCGGGGCTCGTGTCTGTACGCGCGGGCTCCACCATGTGGCGGGGCATCTGGTCGCGCACGGCCTGCATGTACGCACGTGCGGCGATGTCGGCGGCCGTGCCGAGCGTGGGGTCGATGCCGATCAGCGTGCGTGCCGGGTCGTTCGCGAACGTGGGCGTTCCTGCACGGTCGAACACGACCACCGCATCCCCCGACACGTCGAGCAACCCGACGAGCTGTTCCGACAACGACGACTGCTGCACCGCCGGCGTGACGTCGACGGCCGTGCCCACGTGGCCGGTGACGCGGCCGCCCTCGAGAGTGGGCGTCGTGACGATGCGCACCCATGCGGTGTCACCCGACGGCCCGACGAGCGGAACGTCTACAGAGAACGGCGTGCCGTCACGAAGATGCTCGAGCCAGCGGCGTTCGCACTCGGTGCGCTGTGCCGGCGACGCGTGTGCCCACGGGGCGGAGCCGCGCACGAGCGGTGAGTTCCCGAGGGCGATGCGACGGAAGGCATCGTTCGCCGCCACGACACGGCCGTTCTCGTCGGCCTCGAAGACCCCGATGGGGAGAGTGGCGGTGACGGCGTCGATGCCTCATTTTCCCAGTTCAAGTACGTTCAGTGGTGGACTGAACCCGCAGAGTGACGGATGAACACGCTGCGTGCAGGCACGGGAGCCGCACTCCGGGGTGGGGTCAGCGCGAGAACGTGAACTGTGAGGTCGCGACCTCGAGCGCCGCGGCCTCGATGGCGGCGCGCAGCGAGGCCGACGCATCGCCGGTCTGGGCCTCGATCACCTGGCTCAGTGCGTACACCGACAGTGAGTACCGGTGCTCGCTGCCCTCGGGCGGGCACGGGCCGGTGTAGTCGGGTTTGGCGTCGCTGTTCATGCCCACGGCCGCCATCTCCGGCACGGCACCCTCTGCCACGCCCGTGGCGCTCGCGTCGATGTTCGCGACCGTCCAGTGGGCGAACTCGGGGGAGTCGAGGTCGGTGAGGATCACGGCCCACGCGGACACGTCCTCCGGCCCGCCCGACCATGACACCGCGGGGGACACGTTGTTGCCGTCGCAGGTGAACCGGGCATCGACCGCACCGCCCTCGGTCCAGGGAACGGTGAGCAGGATCGGCGAGCCCACGGCCGCGGCCGGTGTGGTGGTGACGATTGCGACCGATTCCGTCTGGCCGTCGTCGGGTGGTGTCATGTCGCGGCCGTCGTCCGTGGAGCACGCAATGAGCACGAGTGCGAGAACCGACGCGAGGGGGGCAAGGCGGCGGTGCATTCCCGCCACGATACGTCCGTGCAGGCCTCAGGTGCGGGCGCTCGTTAGCCTTCAGGACGTGCAGACACCCCCGCTCTCGGCATCGGGCGACCGCCTGTGCCTCCTCGCCGTGCACGCACATCCCGACGATGAGGCCTCCAAGGGTGCGGCGACAGTGGCGCGCTACGCGGCAGAGGGGGTGCACACCGTGCTCGTGTGCTGCACCGGCGGCGAGGAGGGTGACCTGCAGAACCCGTCGCTGCGGGAGCCGGGCCGGCCGTTCCACGCGCTGACGCCCGACCAGGAGAGGGCACTGCTCGCGGAGGTGCGCCCGCGCGAGCTGCAGGAGTCGGTTGGCATCATCGGTTTCGCCTCCCTGCACATGCTCGGCTACCGGGACTCCGGCATGGCTGAGTCCGCCGCGAACTCCCACCCCGACTGCTTCCACATGGCCGACCTCGACGAGGCCACCGAGCGTCTCGTGCGCATCATCCGGGCGGAGCGGCCGCAGGTGATCCTGACCTACAACGACGACCAGCGCGGCTACCCGCACCCCGACCACCTGCGCGTGCACGATGTGAGCATCCTTGCGTTCGACCGTGCCGGCGACCCCGCCTGGTACCCGGGTGCAGGCGAGCCGTGGCAGCCGTCGAAGATGTACTACACGCTGTGGTCGAAGGAGCGTGTGCTCGCCGTGCACGAGGCGCTGCTGGCGAAGAACGGGGAGTCACCGTTCGAGGAGGCATGGTTGAACCGCCCCTCGCAGGACCACCGCATCACGACCCGTCTGCATCTTCCCGACTTCCTGCCGGCGCGCAGCGGGTCGCTGCGTGCGCACGCCACCCAGGTGGACCCGTCGTCTGCGTGGTGGTTCGGCCTCGACGACGACGAACTCGCACGTGTGTACCCGTGGGAGGACTGGATCCTCGCCCGCAGCGTGCAGGACGTGCCGATGCTCGAGGGTCACGAGGACGACCTCTTCCACGGGCTGCGCTGAGCCAGTGGCGGGGTCTCAGCGGGCGCGCATGGCGTCGCGCAGGTCGCGGTAGCCGATCAGCACGGCACCGCTGTCGCGCACGGCGGCTGCGAACTCCCCGTCGGCGGTGACGAGGGCGAGGTCGTCCACCCAACCGGTCGCGGGCCCGCCGAGTGCACGCACCTCCGGCGTGTCGACCGCGGGCTGCACGTGGATCTCCGTGACACCCGGGCGCAGGTCACCGAACGCGGCGATCGCACGGTCGCGGCTGCCGGGGCTCCAGTCGTGGTCGAAGTGGTCGGGGAAGAGGATTCCCTCGTCCGCGGCGAGCCGACGGAACGGGAAGCCCGCGCGTGACTCGTCGACGGTGGACGGCAGCCGGACGGGCAGGGCGAACTCGACGGCCAGCTCGAGGTACACGTCGAAGAACTCGGGCCGCAGGGTGATGGAACTGAGGTGCGGGGCGAGGTGGGTGACATCGATGCCCCAGGCGATCGCACGCTCGATCTGCGCGCGGCACTCGCGCAGCACCTCGGAAGGGTCGGCGTGCTCCCACAGGTCATCGATGGAACGCGGGAAACCGCCCTCGCCCGAGAGAAGCGACGGAGCGTGCGTGAGCGGGCCCCACCGGTATGCGGGGTGCTCCGCGTTCAGCGTGAGGTGCACGCCCACGTCGTCGCCGGGTCGGTACATGTCGGCGGCAAAACGCGACCACGGCGCGGGCATCATGATGGAGGCGCAGGTTGCGAGCCCGTCACGCATCGCGGAGTAGACCCCGAGAGTGGCGCCGTGGCACGAGCCGAGGTCGTCACAGCTCAGGATCACGAGCCGTGCGGAGTCCGGGTGGCCCAGCAGCGAGTTCAACGAGGCGCCCGGCATGTGCGGAACGCTATCGGGGGCACGCACCCCACAAGCCGAGCCCCCCGGCCTCGGCGGTGGCGGCCAGCGCGGCGAACTCCTCGGCGTGCGCGGTGTTCGGCGGGTACGACTTCGGCACCGCCCATCCACCGGCCACGAGGTCACGGTTCACGAACAGGCCGTCGTCTGCCCGGTACACGTACAGCAGGAGACGCCGGTACACGTCCCTTGCCTCGGTGTCGCGCCTCACCAGCACCTCTGTGCCCGCAGGCAGGAGCTCCGCGGTGTGACGCGAGGCCTCGGGCCCGAAGCACTCGACCGGCTTGGTGGGGTGCTTCGTCTCGGGGGTGTCGATGCCGATGAGCCGGATGGATTCCTTGCGGCCGGCGATGCGCAGCACGACCGTGTCGCCGTCGACCACGCGCACCACCGTGGCCCGCGCCCCGTCGGCGGACACGCTGACGGGGCCGCCGCGCGAGCACGAGGCGAGGACCACCAGACACGCAAGTGCCCGGATGATGCGGTGCGTACGGGCGGGCATGCCCGCCATGTGTGGCCTAGAGGCGCTCGATGAGCGTGCCGGTGCCGAGACCGCCGCCGCAGCACATCGACACGAGGCCGTAGCGGCCGCCGCTGCGCTCGAGCTCGTAGAGGGCCTTCGTCATGAGGAAGCCGCCCGTGCCGCCCAGCGGGTGGCCGAGCGCGATGGCGCCGCCGTTCGGGTTGGTCTTCTCGAGATCGGCGCCGGTCTCCTTCGCCCATGCGAGCACGACCGAGGCGAACGCCTCGTTCACCTCGAACACGTCGATGTCACCGATCTTCATGTTGTTGCGGGCGAGCAGACGCTGTGTGGCGTCGATCGGTCCGGTGAGCATGAACACGGGGTCGACACCCACGTTGCAGGAGTCGATGACGCGTGCACGGGGGGTGAGACCCAGCTTCTTCGCCTTCTCCTCGGTCATCATCAGCACCGCCGACGCGCCGTCGGAGATCTGCGAGCTGTTGCCGGCGGTGTGCACGCCGTCCGGGCGGGCGACGGGCTTCAGTGTGGACAGCTTCTCGAGCGTGGTCTCGCGGATGCCCTCGTCGCGCGACACCGTGTGGGTGGTCTCGAGCAGGTTGCCCTCCTCGTCGGCGTCGGGAGCGGTGACCTCGAGGTACTGGCCGGCGAAGCGGTCCTCGGCCCATGCGCGCGCGGCACGCTGCTGCGAGGCGAAGCCGAAGCGGTCGGTGTCCTCGCGGGTGATCTTCCAGTTGTCGGCGATGCGCTCGGCACCCTCGAACTGGGAGGTCATCTCGTAGCGGCCGAAATAGGTGCGCGGGATCGGCACGCCGAGGCCGAGCTCCTTGCGGCTGTTCGAGCCGATCGGCACGCGGCTCATCACCTCGACGCCGCACGCGAGCGCGACGTCGACGACGCCCGCACCGATCAGCGACGCGGCGAGGCCGGTGGCCTGCTGCGAGGAACCGCACTGCGTGTCGACCGTGGTGGCCGCGGTGGACATCGGGAGGCCCGCGGCGAGCCACGACGTGCGCGTGATGTTGAACGACTGCTCGCCGACCTGGCTGACACAGCCGCCGACGACCTGCTCGATCTCGGCGGGGTCGATGCCGGTGCGGTCGACGATGCCCTTCTGGACGAGTCCGAGGACCTCCGCGGGGTGGAGGGTCGAGAGACCGCCGTTGCGGCGGCCGACGACCGTACGGAGGGCGTCAACGATGACGACATTGGATGATCTGGTTGCCATGGGATCATCCTATGCACCCGACCGCGAACTACCGTCAGTCGGGATGAGCAACCCGACCGGGGGTTTCGTGCCCTCAACGCATGTCAGTCCCGACGCCCGTGCGCACCGTTACGTGCATGTCATCGGGGCCAAGGTGTTCGTGGACGACCGTCCCGCCGACGACGGATGGCAGAGGCTGTTCCTCGGCATGGAGGGCGACGTCGCGGTGTGGGGGATCGACGTGCCCCACGGCGAGGACCCCGCCTACGGCGCCGAGACCGACCTCTACTCACTGTTCGGGCGCGTCAGCGACAGGGAGTGGTTCATCGCGGGCCGCGCGGTGCAGCTGGTGGAGTGGGCCCGCACGCACCGGTTCTGCGGCAAGTGCGGCGGCCCCACCGAGATGTCGTCGACCGACCGCGCGTTCAACTGCCCGTCGTGCAGGATCCCGTTCTTCCCGCGGCTGTCGCCGGCCATCATCACGCTGGTGACGCGCGGCGAGGGTGCCGCCGAGGAGGCCCTGCTCGCGCGCGGCACGAACTTCCGCATGCCGCTGTACTCGTGCCTCGCGGGGTTCGTGGAGCCCGGCGAGAACCTCGAGGAGGCCGTGGTGCGGGAGGTGCGCGAGGAGGTCGGCATCACCGTCGGCGACGTGCGCTACGTGGCGAGCCAGCCGTGGCCGTTCCCGAACTCGTTGATGCTCGGCTTCACTGCCCGGCACGCCTCGGGTGAGATCGTGATCGACGAGACCGAGATCTCCGATGCGCAGTGGTTCCGCCGCGACGACATCCCGACGATCCCGGGAAACATCTCGATCGCGCGCCGGCTGATCGACCTCTGGTTGCTCGCGGGCTAGCTGCCCCGCACCTTCACCCAGCGCGACGCGTTTCCGGCTGCGTCGACCAGGCGCACCCACAGCGACGACCGTGAAGGGACCGTGAAGGAGCGGTTCAGGGAGTTGACCGAGGAGACGCGGTGCACCGTGACCCGTCTGCCGGTGCGGAACTCCACGCGGCTGATGCCGCACCGGAGATCGCGGCCCGCCACCGATGCCCGGGGGCCGGTGCCGCGCCCCACCGCACTCGCGGAAGCCGACACCAGTCGCGCGAACGACAGCACGGGTGCCGCATCGTCGGGTGCGTCGGGGTCGTCGGGTTGCGGTGAGTCGCCGTCACCCAGGAGGTCGATGGAGTCCGACGCGGTCGACAGCACCCTCCCGTTGCGGTCGAGGAACTGCACCCACACCGTGCGGCGTGAGGTGCCGGCATCCGCGGGGTCGAGCTGCCACTGCATCGCAGCGGTGTTCGGGACCACCCGTGCCCCAGCCATCGCGGAGTTGTTCGCGATGCGCAGCGCCGCAGTGCCCGCCGGGGCCGTGACGGTGAGCGTGACGGCCGCGGAATCGGTGGAGCTGTTGTCGTCGTTCACCAGAACACCGACCGGAGTGGCGGTGAGGATCGCCGTCGACACGCCGGTGACCTCTCCGAGCTCGTTGGTGGCGCGCACCCGGACGTGGTATCGCGTGCGCGGTGACAGCCCGTCGACACGGACGGCACGACGGGCGGATCGGTCACCCGGGACGATGCCCACGAAGTGCTCGGTGAGGCCGGATGCGAACTCCGCGTCGGTGGACACCTGCAGCACCACCGATGTGTCGAGGCCCGACGGGTCGACCTCGACGCCGAGCACCGCGTGGTCGGTGCCCACAGTGCCGGCCGTGGGTGCCTCCGCGACGGGAACGTCACCGCCCGTGGTGACGGGCATTGCATCGTGTGTGTGAGAGCCGAGCGCATTCGATGCGGTGACCGAGATGGTGTAGCGGGTACGGGGCGAGAGGCCGGCGAAGACGAAGCGACTGTCGGCGGGGCCGAGCTCGTCCCACCGCACGGTGACGGAGTCGAGAACCCTGTCGGGTTCACCGGCGCGTGCGAGGACGGCGGTTGCGGTGCCCGAGAGGCTCCCCCCGTCGATCGAGGCATCGACGGTGATTGCCCTCACGCCGGCTGACGGGCTCACCGCGGTGATGCGGGGCTCGGAACCGGCCGTGACGAACGTGGCGACTGCGCCGGTGGTGGTGCCGAGCCTGTTCGAGGCCACGGCCCGCACCCGGTACGTGGTGCGCGGCACCAGTCCGTCGATGACGACGGTGCGGACCGCGCCCCGGTCATCGGCCGTGACGGGTGCGAGATCAACGCTCGACGACGTGGAGAAATCCGCTGCTGTCGACCACTCGATCCGTGCCGTGGTGCGCAGCAGGCCGGGGTCGACGGAGACGCTCACCGTCGCCCGTGTGCCCGACACCGGGCCGGCGGCGGGTGTGCCCACCGTGGGCTCGGATCCGAGGGTGTCGAAGGCGACGGATGCTCCGGTGGATGCGCCGAACGTGCTGGACGCGACGAGTCGCGCCCAGTGACGGGTGCGCGGCGCGAGGCCCGCGAGCGATACCTGCACCGTCACGGACGACCATCCGGCGGCAACGACAGGGGAGCCGGCCACGGTTGTTGCGTCCACGAAGGATGAGTCGGTGGAGACCTGCACGGACCAGGTGGTGCGCGCACCCTGCGGGTTCACCGACGCGCGCACGAGGGCGGTCTCGGCGCCGACCGCAGGAACGACCGGTGCGGACAGGGTGGGTGTGCCCACCGCGGCAATCAGCCGCGGGAAGAGCGACTTGGTGGAATCGCCCGAGCCCGCGACACCCCAGTCGCTACCCGTCCAGCACCACACGCGGCCGGTGGTGTCGATGCCGCACGTGGTGGCGAGACCGGCCGACAGCGACGACAGCACCGTGCCGGAGGGCAGCACGGGCTGTCTGAACGTGCGTCCGCCGAGGGTGGTGCCGGTGCCCAGTTCCCCGAAACCGCCGCGACCCCAGCACCATGTGGTGCCGGAGACCGTGATCGCGCATGTGTGGTACCAGGCGGTGTCGAGCAGCGCGAGGGTCTCGTCGGCGGGCACCACCACGGCGCGCGGGGAGGGGGAGTCGGTGTACGTGCCGTCACCGAGCGCGCCCTCGTAGTTGTCGCCCCAGCACCAGCCGCGGCCCTGCGTGGACAGTGCGCAGATGCGGTTGAGGCCGACTGACACCGATGCCGTGGCGACACCATCGGGCAGGGGCACCCGCGCGGGCAGTGCCACCTTCGCCGACCTGTAGCCGATGCCGACCTCGCCGTCGTCGTTCGTTCCCCAGCACCACAGGCCGCCCGACGTCGTGATGGCGCAGGCATTGGCCGGGCCGACCTGCACGTTCTCGACCGGCGAACCGTCGGGCATCGGAACCCGCTCGGGGGTGCGAGTTCCTTCGGTGCTGCCGTTGCCGAGATCGAGCACGTCACCCCAGCACCACAGCTCGCGTGCGGTGGACACCGCGCAGGCGATGGATCCACCGTTCGACATCTGCACGGCACGTGTGCCGGCCGGCAGTTCGACCTGCACCGGGCGCGTGCTCGTGGGGTTGAAGTAACTGCCGAGATGGTGCTCGCCCCAGCACCACACCCGGGAGTCGGTGTCGATGCCGCAGGTGGTGGCGTACTCGCCGGCCTCGATGGAGGCGAACCGGGCGCCGCCTGGCAGCACGATGCGCGACGGTGCCAGCACCTTCTCGTCGGTGTTCTCGGTGCCGAGCGCTCCCTTGCGGTTCCAGCCCCAGCACAGCCCGGTGCCGTCGGTGGTCACTGCACACGCGGCGTGGTACCCGGCCGACACGTCGACGTAGGTGAACGGCTCGGCCGACACCGTGGTGGTGCCCGTGCCGACCGCCACGACCGAGCCGATGACGGCGAGGAACGCGGATGCGAGAACGCGGAACGGGACGGAACGGTGCTGTGGCATGGGTTCACCGTAACGAGGAGGTGCGACAACCGTGTCGGTTGCCCCGTGCCACCCTCCCGGTGTGCCGGGTCGCCCCTATTCGGCGATGCCGACGGGCTTGCCGTCGATGATCTGGTCGAGGTACTCCGACATTCCCCAGCCCTCGCGGCCCTCGTGCTCACCCGAGGTGATCGTCCACTTGGTCATTCCCTCGCTGATGCGGGTCATCAACCAGTTGCCGTCGGGGTCCTGGCGCCGGTTGCGCAGCGGGATGAGGCTCTCCACCTCGCCCTCGAACGACCACTCCTTCTGTGACTTCGACGACGAGATCACGCCGGTGACCTTCGCGTGGTAATCGTCGTCACCCTCGGTGACCGTGGAGATGCGCACGTCGTCGCACAGGTGGATACGTCCGCCGTCCCACACGAAACCCCCGCGCGAGCCCGGGCCGTCCTTCTTCGCGACGCGGCTCGCCATGAAACCGAGGTCGTCCCCGAAGTTCGCGGTGAGCCAGCGGTAGTACCACGGGGCCTGCCAGTAGCGCGGGCCCCATGAATGGTCGCGGAGCCCGAACCCGTTCATCTCGAACTCCTCGTCACCCACGCGGATCGTGCCGGTGGCACGCACGAGCTGCTCGTAGTGGCCACGCGCGAACTCCTCGCCCGGCGCCTCGTGGGGAGTGTCGGGCTCGCCACCGAACATCGACCCACGTCCCTGTCCGGTGAAGGTGACGTGCACCTCGCACTCGGAGAACGGGTTGTTCTTGAACGCAGTACGGGGGTCGGCCATGTCATGCGGGTTGTCGAGCACGCACACCTTGCCCACGTAGTCGACTCGCAGCTCCTCGAACGGGGTGACCATCGTCCATGTGAGCCCGCCCGCGTCGAGGCGGTCGTTCGAGTGGATGTCGGGACGCTTGAACATGAAGCCCACCCGGCCGCCGGGGAGGTAGATGCAGATGGTCATCTCTGCATGTCCCTCGTTCGCACGGTTGCCCATGCGGAACCAGCCGCCCATCCGCGTCGCGGGGTCGAAGCAGTTGATGTACATGCTCTCGTTGAAGTTGGGCTCGGGGCCCAGCTCGTGCATGTACTCGTCGGAAGGATCCAGTCTCACACCCATGCCGGCACCCTACGCCCCGAGGATCTTGGCCTGAAGACGGCGCATGCCGGAGAGCCATCGGTCGCGGTCCTCGACCTTGCGCTTCTCGAACGTGTGCACTTCTGTGTGGGGCATGATCAGGAAACGCTCCTCGAGGATGTGCGAATACACGATGTCGGCGACCTCGGAGGGCTCGAGCACGTCACCCGACGCCTTGACCACGTCGCCACCGGTGCGCGCGATGGCCCCGGAGGGGTCCTTTGGCCTGTCGGGCGGGTTCAGCATGTTCGTGTTGACGCCCTGCGGGCACAGGCACGACACCCTCACGCCGCGGTCACCGTAGGTGATGGACATCCACTCCGCGAACGCGACGGCGGCGTGCTTCGACACGCTGTAGGTGGCACTGCCGATCTGCGAGAGAAGCCCTGCGGCCGACGCCGTGCTGCAGAAGTAGCCCTCGCCGGCCGCGAGCCAGTCCCCGACGAGGTGCTTTGCCGCCCAGCGGTGCGCGTGCAGGTTCACGTTCATGATCGTGTCCCACTCGGCCTCACTGGTGGACGCGAGGTCGGTGCCGATCGCGATCCCCGCGTTCGCGAAGAACAGGTCGATGAACCCGAACTTCGCCGTCGCGGCATCGATGAGGGCGATGTTGCCCTGCTCAGAGCCGACGTCGGCGGCGACGGCGAACGCCGATCCCTCCCGAAGGGAATTCAGTTCCGTCTCCACGCCGGCGAGGTTCGCGGCGTCACGGTCGGCGAGCACCACGCGCGCGCCCGCGGAGTGGAAACGCCGGGCGAGGGCGGCACCGATGCCGTTCGCGGCGCCGGTGACCACCGCTGTCTTTCCGTTCAGGTCCATGTCGCAACCCTATGGCGCGGGGCGGCGACGCATGTCACCGACGGTGCTGGGGTATGCCCGCTGTCGGCCGACCCCCGTCTGTACCATGTGCTCACGGGCGGAGGGGCCGTACGGTCCCGGTCATCCGCCCCGACGAAGGAGCACGAGATGATCGAGACCCGCGAACCGGTTGTCACCGAGGCGATTGCCGTCATCGACAAGGCCCTCGCCGAGATGCTCCGCCGCGAGTTGATCTCCGCCACCGAGGTCGCCGACCTCCTGCTCGATCTTCGTTCGTTGCTCAGCGCGAACGGCTGAGCTTTCTCCACCAACGCCGCGGCGCCCGGCCCGGTTCGGATTCGTTGGTCGCCGGGGGCTCCGTGCGGGGCGCCAGTGCCACCAGCTGCGCGAACGCGTCGTCCAGTGACTCCCTGAGCAGGTCGGGGTTCTCCACCGCGGCCTCGTCGATGTTGATGCCGACGTCCAGCGACCCCATGTACGACAGCAGTGTCATGTTGAATGCCGTGCCGGCAAGCGGTCCGATGGGGTAGTTCCCGAGCAGTTTCGAGCCCGCCACATAGAGGGGAGTGCCCGCCCCGCGCACGTTGGAGGTGGCGAAATCGACCGTCTGTGACTGTGCCCGCGCGAGCCTGGTGATCACCGACGTCGGCAGGACCGTGGCAATCGTGGCCACGGCGTCCACCGCGCCGGAGGAGCCCGAGGTGCGCGCAGCGAGGAGGATCTCGTTCACCGCGGCGAAGCGGTCGGAGATCGGCATCTCCGAGGTGGGAACCAGCATGCGTGCCAGCGAGAACGCGTTCGACTGCGATGCGTCCGTGCGGGTGCTGATGGCCATGGACGCGCGCAGCGACTCCACAGGCGTGCCCATCATGTCGTGGTAGCGGCCCGCGGCGTGGGCAGCCGCAGTGACGAACACCGTGTTCAGGGTGCCGCCGAGCATCTTCGACAGCGCACGCATCTCCCTGTAGGGCACACGGGCGGTCTCGAGGCGCCGGCGCAGGCTGCGGTCGGTCCACAGCGGGGAACGTGCACGGTCGGTGTCCTGCAGCTGGGCCAGCACGTTGCGCACGGTGGCCGACGTCGAGGAACCGATCTGGGCAACAAGGCTCGGGTCGGCGAGGATCCCGCGCACCTGCTTGAGCACGGCGATCGGCACGCGCAGGGTGTCGGACATCGCACCGCGCAGTGCGTCTCCCGGGTCGGGTTCGCGCACGTCGGCCGCCGCCATCAGCACCTCGGGATCGAGCGGCGGCAGTGGTGCGGGGTCGCGCTCCATGTCGAGGTAGTGGAGCGACAGTTCCACGCCGCCCTGGCCATCGGTGATCGTGTGGTGCAGTTTCAGCACCATCGCACTGCGTCCGCCCTCCAGACCGTCGACCACGATGAACTGCCACAGCGGCCGTGACCGGTCGAAGGGGTCGGCGATCAACAGCGTGACAAGGTCCTGCAGCTGGCGCATGGAGCCCGGCTCGGGGAGTGCGACCCTGCGAACGTGGTGGCGGATGTCGAATGCAGGGTCATCGACCCACATTGGGTTGCCCACATTGGCGGGCATCAGTTGCACCTTGCGGCGGAGACGTGGGAACAGGAGCGAGGTGCGCTCCATTCGCGCCACGAGTCGGTCCATGTCCGGGGGCCGGTCGAGGATCGTGATGTTGGCGAAAGTGGACGCGAGGAAGGGATCCTTCTCGAGGCGCCACATCAGCGCCTCGGCATCCGTCATCCTCCGTTCGCCACCAGACACGGTGGCCAACCTACATGGGCACCGAGGTGTGCTTGAACTCGTTGAGAATCGGCCAACGAATGTCTTCGATGATGCGGTCCACCGTACGGCGCGCAACCGCTGCATCGCCGTGGGAATGATCGAGCAGGCGGACGAACACTGCCTTGTCGTCCATCACGAACGTCGGCGTGCCCCACACGTGGTGGCTCTCCACGAAACGTGTGTGCTCGTCCCTGATCACCGAGAGCGGCCGTCCCGACGCGACATCCGCGAATGCGGCATCCGCGTCACCGCCGTTCGTCTCCACGAACCGGCGCAGGGTCTGCTCGTCGCGCAGCGTGCCGCCGCCGTTGTGGCGGTGCTCGAAGAGGCCGTGGTGGAAGCCGAGGAATGCCGACGGCTGACGGTCGCGCAGCGAGACCGCGAGCTGCAGTGCGAGCAACCCGGTGTCATCGTCGGGCCGGTCCCAGATGTCGGTCTGGCCCTCCTCGACGTGCGCCTGCCCGAGACAGAACGGAAGGAACGTCACATCCCAGTCGGCACCGTCACGCAGGCCGGTGACGACGTGGTCGTGCACGAGACGGGCGAACGGGCACCGGTAGTCGAATGTGAGGCCGAAGGAAACAGACATGGTGGAGAGAGAAACACCCCGGAACGGGCGCTTATTCCGCGGGCCGGCTATCCGAGCAACGCGGTCGCAGCCGCGCGGGCGATGATGCCGAGCACGGCGCCCACCGCCACCCCGCCGAGAATGTCGGACATGTGGTGGATGCGCACCACCACACGGCTGAGCGCGACGACCGCACCGACGGCGATGAACAGCCATGCCACAGGCCACCCGGTGAAACCCGCCAGCACGATCACTGCGAACGTGGCGGAGGACGCATGACCGCTCGGGAAACTGGATGTGCTGGGAGTGCGCACGTCGAAGCGTTCGTCACCGGAGGGTGTGGGTCGCGTGCGCCGGAAGACCCTCTTCACGCCCTGGTTGACGACAAGGCTCTCGACACCGAGCGCGCACGACAGGAACACCGCCTCGCGCAGGCGGTCGAGCGAACCGACTGCGCGCAGCAGGCCGATCGCATGCCACACCACGCTGAAGTCGCCCACCCAGCTGGCCGCGCCGAACACCGCGACCGCGACCCGGTTGTTGCGGAACGGCTCGAGCGCCCCGTCGGCGGCGGCGTCGAGACGCGACACCGGCCCGTGCGTGCTCATCGGGGCAGGCCGGCCACCGTGCGCTGCACGAACGCGGCGATCGTCCCGGGGTGCTCGAGGGGGCCGAAGTGACCCATCTCGTCCCACTGCACGTACGTCGCATGCGGCATGCGCTCGGCCACCGCGGCAGCGAAGCTGGACGGTTGGTACGGCGCCGGCGCCCCGGCCATCACCCAGGTGGGCGTGGCAACCTCGTGCAGCCGCTCGAACATGCCGGAGGATGCCCCCGTCTCGTAGGTGCGCGCTTCGTGCTCTGGGAGGCACTTGAGCGTCACCCCGCCGTCGGGCAGCGCTGCGAACCCATGGCGAACGTAGGCAGCGCGCGCGACGGGATCGAACGACCTCATCGGCGGCTTTGCGGTGAAGTTCTCGAGTGCCTCGTCGAACGACGCGAACACCGCGCGACGCTTGCGCGCACCCGCCGGAAGCGGGCTTGCGGGCCGTGGTCCGTCGTCGACGGGCGGCGGGAACACGATTGGCTCGAACACGAACAGTGCGCGGAACAACTGCGGCTCCCGGAGTGCGGCCATCAGCAACGACGCCCCGCCCATGGAGTGGCCCACGCCCACCACCGGCG
>JBJTFB010000029.1:0-14546 GCA_046093205.1 Acidimicrobiales bacterium | reverse complement strand
CCGCGAGCAACGCGCGGGTGGGGTCCCCCAGGCCGCCGCGCGCGGCGTCTAGCCCGTCGCCCCGCGCGTACCGGCGGTACTCGCACCCGCCCCAGGGGCGAACCACACGGCTCTTGATGACGGAGCGCTCGCCGCTGCGGGCCAGGAGGTCCGGCAGGATGGCGCGCTCGAACATGTCCTTCATCTCGTGCGGCACGCCCGGGACCGCATACACCACCCGGTCGCCGACCGGGCAGATGAGCCCGGGGGCGGTGCCCCGTGTCTGGGGAATCACCGTGGCGCCGATGGGCACGAGGGCCTGGCGCAGGTTGTTCGCCGGCATCTCCCTGTTGCGCCGTGCGAACACCTCACGGATGACCGCAGCCACGGAATCGTCCTGCACGAGATCTGCCCCCATCAACGAGGCAATCGCCTCGCGCGTGAGGTCGTCGTGCGTGGGCCCGAGCCCGCCGCACACGATCACGGCGTCCGCGTCGACCAGCGCCACCGAGAGCGCGTCCTCCATGCGGGCGAGGGTGTCCCCCACCTTCACCTGCAGAGGGGACTCGATGCCGGCCGCCGCCAGCTGTTCGCCGAGCCACGAGGAGTTGGTGTCGTTGATCTGCCCGAGCAGCAACT
Organism: Acidimicrobiales bacterium; assembly: GCA_046093205.1. GTDB lineage: Bacteria > Actinomycetota > Acidimicrobiia > Acidimicrobiales > Ilumatobacteraceae > UBA2093. Next base: position 13,928 of record JBJTFB010000029.1, on the reverse strand, counting down.
CCGTGCCGACGGCAACGACGTTGCACCTCATGCCGTAGCCCCCGCCGTGGCGCGCGTGGAGCGCATCCACCATGCCGCGACGAGGAGCGCGCCCGCGAGCGCGATGCCGAGCACCGACAGCATGTGGTAGCCCACGGCGCGCCGGATGAACCCCGACGACAGCCCGGCGATCCCGCCGCACAGGCTCATCAGCAGGTCGGCCGAACCCTGCACGGTCACGCGGTCACGTTCCGACACCGCCTCCAGCAGCATCGTGGAGCCGCCGATGAGGCCGAAGTTCCAGCCCACGCCCAGCAGCCACAGTGCGGGGAAGATCAGCACGGGACCGTCCCCGCTCAGCGACGATGCCACCGCCGCCGCCAGCAGAACCGAGGAGCCGACCAGCACGGAGGCAAGTGTGCCGCGCCGCGCGGTGTAGCGGCCCACGAGCGGGCTGAATGCGTACATCCCTGCGATGTGCAGCGACACCACGTACTGGCTGAGTGTCTCGTGACCGTGCAGCTTCATGTGCACGGGGGTCATCGTCATGATCGCCACCATCACCGCCTGCGACATGGCCATCGACGAGATGGCGAGCCGACCGCGCCCGGACGCGAGCACGATCCCCATGGCCGCACCGATCGACGGCAGCTTCCCGCCGGACGGGTCGGCCGTGCCGCCGCTGACCACCAGCGGGTCGGGCCGGAGCCGTATCGACACGTTCGCGAACGCGATGAGCAGCACGGCGGCAGCGAAGAACCACGGGCCGGTGTAGCGGTGCCACCCGAACCAGGACTGCCCCGCCGCCTCGGCCGGTGCGATGAGCAGGGGGCCGAACACCGCACCGAAGGTGGAGGCGAACACGATCCGGCTCATGGCCTGCGAGCGCTCCTCCGGCACCGCGAGATCGGTGGCGGCATAACGCGAGAGGAGGTTCGAGGCCTGGCCGTTGCCGAACATGAAGAGCCCGAGCAGGAACACCGCGATGATCTCGGTCTGGGCACCGATGCCGGCGAGCACCGCCCCCGCCGCCGCCAGCGCGTACCCCGCCTGGAGGCCCGGCCGGCGGCCGTGGCGCATCATCACCCGCGAGAGCACCTGCGACATCACCGCGGTCCCGGTGGTCACCGTTGCGGTGGCGATCCCTCCCCACGGGGTGGTCTGGCCGAGTATCTCCTGGATGACGAACGCACCGACGGTGACCGCGCTCGACATCGATGCCGCCCCCACCAGCTGGCCGACCGTCAGGGTGCGCAGGGTGCGCTTCTGCAGCTCCGCGCGTCCGGATGAAGTGAGCGTCATGCCGGCGTGCCCGGCACGGCGGGTCGGCGCGCGTGCCATGCGTACTGCGCGCCGGTCACGAGGGTGAGTGCCACCGAGGTCCACAGGAAGAACAGCCACAGCCACGTGGCATCGCTGGTGGTGAGTGGAGCGATCGCGAACCCCACTGCCAGTTGCTGGAAGAGTGTCTTCCACTTGGCGAGCGTGCTGGCGGGCACCGACACTCCCCTGGCTCCCACCACCACGCGGTACACGCTGATCAGGATCTCGCGCGCGGCGATGATGCTCACGGGCAGCAGCCAGAAGATGCCCCGGCTCACGAGTGTGAACATGGCCCCGAGGATGAGGATCTTGTCGGCAAGCGGGTCGAGGAACGCCCCGCTGCGGGTCGGCCCGCGCCACCGAGCAATGCGACCGTCGACGAGATCGGACACGCACAGCACCACCCACAGCGCGAACGCGACCCACGATCCCCTGCTGTCGCTCGGGATCATCGCGAACAGGAACGGGGACGCGAGCACCCGGGTGACGGTGATTGCGTTCGCCCAGGTGGCGATCGCCGTGCCGTCCATCCCCATTCCCCTATTCCACCAGAACGGCGCCCTCGGAGATGAGATCGGGTCCGAGAGCCTCCCCCACCACGACGTCGTGGAACTCACCCGTTGCGAGGTGCCTCGGCACGTGGACGATTCCGTCGATCTCGGGGGCCTCCCTGAACGAGCGGCCCATGCCCGGCGAATCGACGAGGACGCGCACGGTCTCCCCCACGAGGTTGTCGCGGGCGGCAACGGTGATGGAGTCCTGCAGCTCTCTCAGTTCGGCGAGCCTCTCCGCGGCAAGCGCCGGCGGAACATGGTCCGGGAGCGTCATGGCGTGCGTGCCCTGTTCGGGGCTGAAGGAGAAGAAACCGCACCAGTCGAGCCGTGCCTCCTCCACGAAGCGCAGGAGCATGTCATGGTCGTCCTCGGTCTCGCCTGGGTAACCCACGATGAAGTTCGAGCGGAACGTTGCCGCGGGGGCGGCCTCACGGATGCGACGGATCCGCTCCAGGAAACGCGCCCCGTCACCCCACCGCCTCATCCTGCGGAGGTGCTCCTTGCTCACGTGCTGCAGGGAGAGGTCGAAGTACGGCACGCCGGTGTCGAGAATGGCGTCGATGAGGTCGTCACCGAGGTCGCTCGGGTACAGATAGAGCAGGCGCACCCAGTCGACCAGTGCCGCGACGTCGCGCACGAGCGGCACAATCGACCCCGCACCGAGGTCCCCGGGGCGGTCCTTGCCGAAGCTGGCGAGGTCCTGGGCAACGAGCACGATCTCACGCACGCCGAGCCGCTCCACTTCGTCCAGGATCGACTGTGGGTCACGGCTGCGCTGCGGGCCGCGGAAACTCGGGATGGCGCAGAAACCGCACGTGCGGTCGCATCCCTCGGCGATCTTCACGTACGCCCACGGTGCCTCCGAGCGTGGTCGCGGCAGGTTGAGAAGGTCGAACCCCGGGACCTCCGATGTGACCGACACCGGCTTGCGACCGAGGCGGATGGGAACCCCGAACCCCGCGATCTGGTCGGCCTCGGGCACGAGTTCGTTCAGTTCCTCGCCGTAGCGCTCGGCCATGCAACCGGTGACCACGAGCTTCGATGACCGCTTGCGGCGTCCGTCGAGGGAGCGAATGGTGTCCACGGACTCCCGGCGGGCCTCGTCGATGAACGCGCAGGTGTTCACCACCACCACGTCGGCGCGGGACGGGTCGTCGGTCTGCACGAAGCCGTCGGCGAGGAGCTTCCCCGCGAGTTTGTCGGAGTCGACGTCGTTCTTCGGGCAGCCGAGCGTCTCGAGATAGAAACGACGCGCCACGGAGAACGAGGCTACTGCCAGTTGAGGCGCAGACCGGGCCGCGGCCACTGCATGCGCAGCAGCTGGCCCGTGGACGACACCGTGATCCACGCGGTGCGCATGTCGGGCCCACCGAAGCAGATGTTGGTGGTGATGCGGTCATCGGTGGCGACGAAGTCGACCACCTCGCCCGCCGGCGAGATCACGGTGACCCCACCGTTCACGAGCGTTGCGACGCACACGTTGCCGTCGCCGTCGACCGCGAGGGAATCGAACAGCTGGTACCCGGGCAGGCCGCACAGCACGTACGGCACGTCGGGCGAGATGGGGGCCACCTTCCCGGGGGATTCGATGACGCGCTGGAACACGCGCCCGGTGTGCGTCTCGGCCCAGTACACGCGGTCACCCGCGGGCGACAGGCCGATGCCGTTCGGCGCGTCCACGGGGAACACGACCTCCTCGATGTGACTGCCGTCGGCCTTCGCGTAGTAGATGCCAGTGCGGTCCGCAGTGCGGTGGTGACGGATGCCGTGGTCGGTGAACCAGAACCCGCCGTGGGCGTCGAACACGAGGTCGTTCGGGGCGCGCAGTGCGTTGTCGCCGCAGTGGGTGTAGAGGTCGGCCACCTCGCCGGTGTCCGGGTTCACGCGCTGGATGCGACCGCCGATGTACTTTGCGGGATCGAACTCGCCCGGGTACACGAGACCACCCATCTCGAGCGGCGTGAACGCGCCACCGTTGTTGCAGAGGTAGAAGAATCCATCGGGGCCGACCGCGAGACCGTTCGGGAGGCCGTCGATCTCGGCAACCGTGGACTTCGACCCGTCGGGTGCGACCCGCGTGAGACAGTGCCCGAACATCTCGGTGAGAACGACCGACCCGTCAGCCATCGCCACCGGCCCCTCGGGGAACCGCAGTCCCGTGGTCACCGTTTCGAGCCTCGGATCGGCCATGTCGTTCACCCCAATGAGTCGAGTTCCTCCACCGTCATTAGCACGGCACGGGCCTTCGAGCCCTCACTCGGGCCGACCACGCCGCGCTCCTCGAGTTCGTCCATGAGACGACCGGCACGCGCGAAGCCCACCTTCAGTTTGCGCTGCAGCAACGAGGTGCTGCCGAGACCCGAGCGGACCACGATCTCCATGGCCTGTCGCAGGAGGTCGCTGTCGCCGCCCCCGGAACCACCGAAGAGGTCGCCCTGGCCGGACGAGCCGCCACCTTCCTCCCCCTCGATGCCGCTGACGTAGACGATCTCTGGCGACTGTGCGCGCCAGTGCGCCACCACCTGGCGCACCTCCTCCTCGTCGACCCAGGAACCCTGGATGCGCTGCGGGATGTTGGTGTTGCCCGGGAGCAGCAGCATGTCGCCCTTGCCGACGAGCTTCTCCGCACCCGGCTGGTCGAGGATGACACGGCTGTCGGTGAGGGACGACACCGCGAACGCCATGCGGGCGGGGATGTTCGCCTTGATCACGCCGGTGATCACGTTCACGCTCGGCCGCTGCGTGGCCACGATGAGGTGGATGCCGACCGCGCGGGCCTTCTGGGCGATGCGGGTGATGCACTCCTCCACGTCGCGTGCGGCCACCATCATGAGGTCGTTCAGCTCGTCGACGACCACGACGATGAACGGCAGACGCTCGTAGGGCGGGAGGTCCTCGCGGGCCTGCACCAGTTCGCCGCGGTCGTGCGCGGCGTTGTAGCCACCGATGTCGCGGTACCCGGCCTCGACCAGGAGGTCGTAGCGGCGCTCCATCTCCTTCACCGCCCAGCCGAGGGCGTTCGCCGCCTTCTTCGGGTTGGTGACCGGCGCGGTGAGAAGGTGCGGCAGACGCGCGTACTGGCCCATCTCCACCTGCTTCGGGTCGATGAGGATCAGACGCACCTCATCGGGCGTGGAGCGCATGAGCAGGGACGTGAGGATCGAGTTGATGCCGCTCGACTTTCCTGCGCCCGTTGCACCGGCGATGAGAAGGTGCGGGGTGCTGGCGAGGTTCATGAACACCGCACGGCCTGCGATGTCCTTGCCCACTGCCACCTCGAGCGGGTGCGTGGCCGCGCGTGCCTCGGGCGACACCATGAGATCGCCGAGCGACACGAGCTGACGTGATTCGTTCGGCACCTCGACACCGATTGCCGACTTGCCGGGGATCGGCGCGAGGATGCGCACGTCGGTGGCGGCCATGGAGTACGCGATGTCGCGGGCGAGGCTGGTGACCTTCGCGACCTTCACACCGGCGCCGAGCTCCAGTTCGAAACGCGTGACGGTGGGGCCGACGGTCTTGCCCAGCAGGCGTGTCTCCACGCCGTGCGACGCGAGTGCCTCCTCGAGAAGCTTGCCGCGCTCCTCGACGCGGGCGAGGTTCACCTCGTGGGCAGCGGTGAGCGTGAGCAGGTCGGTGGACGGGAGCACCCACTGGCCCGGGTGCGGTGCCGTCGCGGACGAGATGCCGACCTCGTCGGAGCGGTGCGCCATTCCCGGCTTCTGATGGAACTCGGGCGTCTGCGGTTCGGCCTCGGTGCGCACGCGCTTCGTGCGCGGCTTCTTCTCGGGCGCGGGGCCGAAGTCATCGGCGAAGTCGTACAGCTTGGGTCGCCTGCGCGATGACCGCCGCTGGGGCTCCTCGTCGGGCTCCCCTGCGTCGTCCTCCTCGAGGTCGTACATGCCGGGCTGGCGGCGCATGGTGTCGGCGCGCTCCTCGCGTGCCCGCCGTGCCTCGTCGCGGGCCTCGTTCAGGCCTGCCACGCGCTGCTTGATGAGATCGACCAACTCGGGCAGCGATGTGTCGGTGACCAGCATTGTGCCGAGCACGCCGGCCGCCAGCAGCACCACGAGCGCACCGGCCCAGCTCACGGTGTTGCGCAGCGGCTCGCAGATGATCGCCCCGAACCAGCCGCCCGCGCGCGACATCTCATCGGCGCCCGCCACGATCGAGTCGGCACCGTTCACGAGATGAAGGAGTCCGAGGGCCGCAAGGACGAGCACGGTCCAGCCGGCGGACAGGCGGAGTCGGTGCTCGACGCTGCGACGGCGCACCATGGCGATGCCGATGAACGCCGTGACGAGCGGCAGTGTGTACCGCCCGAGACCGAAGAGCCAGCCAAACATGGTGTCGATGCCACGGCCGAGCGGGCCCGCCATCGGCACGTAGATGGACAACGCGAGCAGCAGACCCAGGCTGACGAGCCCAATCCCCCAGAACTCGACCTCACGGCCCCGCACCACCTGGTTCAGGCGGGAGTCATCGGCGGGCTGGCCCTTTCCCGAGGGCCGGCGGGTGCCCGACGGAGGGGTCTTCACGCCGCCGCGGCTGCCCGGGCCGCGGGCACCACCGGGGCCCCGGGAACCGGGGGACGACGAACGGGGGCCCTTGCCAGACATAAGGAAAACGGTACTCCCGGGGTGGGAACCGTGTCGGGATACCCCCGGTTCACGGCAAACGGTGCGGTGCTACCGCACCGTCCTGGCAGAGGGCCTCAGAGATAGACCTCGATCAGGCGCGGCCCGCGGGTGCGCATGGCCGAGGCGAAGGAATCGTCGAACGCCGCCGCAGTGTCGACACGGACGGCCTCCACGCCCATGCCACGGGCGAGGCTCACCCAGTCCAGTTCGGGGTTCGACAGGTCGAGCATGGCGCGCGCCTTCTCGCCGGCGTCACCCGCACCCGTGCGCTGCAGTTCGATGTTCAGGATGGCGTACGAACGGTTCGCGAAGATCACAGTGGTGACGTCGAGGTTCTCACGTGCCTGGGTCCACAGTGACTGAACCGTGTACATCGCACCGCCGTCACCGTGCAGGCACACCACCTTGCGGTCGGGAGCGGCGACCGCCGCACCGGTCGCCACCGGCAGACCCTGGCCGATCGAACCACCCGTGAGCCCGAGGTGATCGTGGGGCACCGCTGTTGCGAGAGCAACGGCGGAGCCGGCACCCGATGTGCCGCCCTCGTCGGAGATGATGGAGCCCTCCGGCAGATGGCGCGCGATCGCGCGGCCCACAGCCCATCCGTCGAGCCTGTCGCCCACATCGTCGGACACCGCGAGACCGGCGACCGCAGGTTGCGCCGCCTGCACGCCGAGCTCCTGCACGAGTGCCTCGAGTGCGCCGACGGTGTCCTGGTGCGCGTGCGCAAGGTGCATCACCTCGGTGTGCGGTGCCGCACCGACACTCGCACGTCCGGGATAGGCAAAGAACGTGACCGGTGGTTTCGTGCCGACCAGCACGAGCACATCGAGGTCGGCGAGGTACTCCACGAGCTGCTCGGCGAAATACGGCAGCCGCGCGACGGGGACGATGCCGGCGCCGCGCTGTGTGTGCGGGGCGAACGTGTCGGCCATCAACCGCACGTCACCCGCGGTGGCAACACGTCCTGCTGCATCCAGGCCGCGCTTCCCCATCACCTCGCCGCGCATGAGGATGCCCACCTTGCGTCCCGACCTCACCGCCGCGGCGACCGACGACACGAGGCCATGGTCGAACGGCGACGGTCCGGCCACGGGAAGCGGCGGCGCGGGCACACCACCCTCGTTCCATGCAACATCGGCGGGCAGGATCAGCGTGGCGATCTGGCCGGGGTGCTGGCGCGCCGCGTGCACCGCACGTGCCGCATCGGCCCCCACCGACGCGGCGGAGGTCGCGGTGTGCACCCACGCGGACACCGGTCGCGCGAAACCCGCGATGTCGGAGGCGAGCGGCGCATCGAGGTGCAGATGGTGCGTGGCATGGTCACCGACGATGTTCACCACCGGCGACGACGCACGCCGTGCGTTGTGGAGGTTCGCGAGACCGTTCGCGAGACCGGGCCCGAGGTGCAGCAGCGTGGCGGCGGGCTTCCCTGCGATGCGCGCGTAGCCGTCCGCCATGCCCGTGACGACTCCCTCGAACAGCCCGAGCACCGAGCGCATGCCGGGCGTGGAGTCGATGGCGGTGACGAGGTGCATCTCGGAGGTGCCCGGGTTCGCGAAGGTGACCTCCACCCCGGAATCCACGAGCGTGCGGACGAGACCCTGTGCGCCGTACATGGGACGGACCTTATGTCTCCATCACGACGGGCACGATCATCGGACGGCGCTTGGTGCGCTCGTTGACGAACTTGCCCGAGGCGCGGCGCACCTCACGCTCGAGGGAATCGATGTCACGCACACCGTCGCGCAGCGCACGCTCGAGGGCCGCCCGCACGGTGTCCTCGGCCTCGTCCAGGAGGTCATCCGCCTCGGGCGCATACACCCAGCCGCGCGTGATGATCTCGGGGCCGGTGATGACCTCCCCGGTGGCACCGTCGACGGAGGCGATGACCACGACCACGCCCTCCTCCGCGAGCACTTTCCTGTCGCGGAGCACCCCCTGGCCCACATCGCCCACGATTCCGTCGACGAACAGGTAGTTGGAGGGAACCTTCGAGTGGAAAGAGAGCCCCCTGTCGCCCAGCTCGAGAACGTCCCCGTCCTCGGCGAGCAGCACGTTTGACCGGTCGGTGCCCATCTGCACCGCGAGTGCCGCATGCGCGTGCAGGTGGCGGTACTCGCCGTGCACGGGCACGAACCACTCGGGACGCACGATCGAGTGGTACGTCTTCAGTTCGTCGGCCTGTGCGTGCCCGGTCGCGTGCACGTCGGCCACACCGCTGTGCACGACCCTCGCGCCCGCGCGCATCAGACCATCGATCACCCTGTTCACGTTCCCCTCGTTGCCGGGGATGGCGTGGCTGGAGAGGATGATCGTGTCGTTCTCGCCCACCTTCAGCCACTTGCTCTCGCCCCGCGACAGCAACGACAGGGCCGACATCGGTTCTCCCTGCGAGCCGGTGGAGATCACGCACACCTTCTCGGGCGCCAGTTCCGTGATGCGCTCGGCATCGATGAACGCGGACGCGGGAACCTTCATGAGCCCGAGATCGATCGCAAGCTTCACGTTCCGCTGCATGCTGCGGCCGAGCAGCGCGACCTTGCGGCCCTGCTCGAGTGCGGTGTCAATGATCTGCTGCACACGGTGGATGTGGCTCGCGAAGCTCGCGGTGATGATGCGACGGTCACGGTGGTCGTGGAAGAGTCCGCGCAGGACGGCACCCACAGTTGTCTCGCTGGGGGCGTGACCGGCCTCCTCCGCATTGGTGGAGTCGCACATGAGCAACCTGATGCCCACCGTGCTCGAGAGCTCCCCCAGACGGGCGAGGTCGGTGCGCCGGCCGTCGACGGGTGTGAGATCCAGCTTGAAGTCACCCGAGTGCACAATGACACCCTGGTCGGTGTGCACGATGATCGCGTGCGCGTGCGGCACGGAGTGGGTGACGGGGAGGAACTCCACGTCGAATCCACCGATGTCGAGGCGCTGGCCGTCGGTCACCGGCACAAGGCGGGTGCGGTGCATGAGCCCGGCCTCGTCGATGCGGCCGGCGGCGAGGCCCAGCGTGACCGGGGAGCCGTACACGGGGAACTCGCAGTCGCGCAGGAGGAACTGGAGCCCGCCCACGTGGTCCTCGTGACCGTGCGTCGCCACGCACCCCACGATGCGGTGTGCGTTCTCGCGGAGGAACGTGAAGTCGTGCAGCACGAGGTCGTTGCCGTGCATGTCCGCGTCGGGGAACATGAGACCGCAGTCGATGATGAGCAGCTTCTCGCGCTGCTCCAGCACCATGCAGTTGCGCCCGATGTCGCCGAGGCCACCGAGGAAGAAGATGCGGACCGGGCCTGCCATGCGTCAGCGCGGGTTCGCCGCGCGCACCTTCTCGAGGTTGGCGTACACCCTCGCAGCCCGCTCGGCGAGGCCGGCGGGTGGCGGCCCCATCGGGAGCCTGCACTCCCCCACGTCGAAGCCGAGGTGGTTCATCATCACCTTCGAGGGGATGGGGTTCGGGTTGTCGTCGCCGGTCTCGAAGGCATAACTCTCGAGCAGCACGTCGTTCCATCTGCGCGCGGCGGCGACATCCCCGGCCTTGAACGCGTCGATCATGTTCTGGTGCTCGGGGGCGCTCCAGTGCGTGGCCACGCCGATCACCCCGGTGCCGCCGTAGGCAAGGAACGCGAGCGTGAGACCGTCGTCGCCGCTGTAGAGCTCGAAACCGGCAGGAACCTGCGCCATCAGGTTCGCCGTCTCCGCGGGAGCACCTGCGGCGTCCTTCAGTGCCCTCACGTTCGGAACCTCGTTCGCGAGCTTCGCGAGCGATGCCGTGGAGATCTTGCGGCCGGTGCGGACGGGGATGTCATAGACCACCACGGGCAGGTGGGTGGCCTGCGCCATGGCGGTGATGTGCGCCACCAGTCCGGCCTGCGAGGGACGGTTGTAGTACGGGCCGACGGCGAGGATCCCCGCCGCACCGAGCTTCGTGACCTCCCGTGTGAGGTGCACCGAGTGTGCCGTGTCGTTCGAGCCGCTGCCGGCGATGACGGGGATGCTGACCGCGCCGATCACGGCCTCCCACAGCTCCAGTTTCTCGCTGTCCGTGAGGGTGGACGACTCACCGGTGGTGCCCGACACCACGAGACCGTCGTTGCCGTTGTCCTGCAGCCAGCGAGCAAGTCGCACTGCCTCGTCGACGTTCAACGCGCCGTTCCTGTCGAACGGCGTGATCATCGCGGTGAGAACCTGCCCGAACAGCGCCATTCGTCAAGTATTGCCGAACGGGCGCCCCGGGGACGCCACGAATCAGGGCACGGACCCCGCGGCGGTCGTGCCTCGACGGACTACTGACCGGGGGCCAGCACGTCCTTGCCCAGCTCGAAGCTGGTGTACTCCTCGCCGGTGTCCTGCCAGTCCTCGAACTGGATGACGCCCAGTTCCTCGAACCTCCTGCGCAGCCACGCGTCGTTGCGGTCGAGGAGGCCGAGCTTCTTGCAGTTCGGCACGATCTTCGCGAACAGCATCTGCTGGAACATCTGGCGCGACGGGTCGGCAAGGGTGATCGGGGCGATCTCCTTCACGTTCACACCCATGCGGTCCCACACCTCCTGTTGGAGGAAGCGGTCACGCATGCGCACGCTGGCCTCGAAGGCGAACTCCTGGCGGTCCTTGATCTCGGCGTCCGACATCTCGGAGTAGACCTCCTGCAGGCTGAGAACACCGAAGGCCACGTGACGGGCCTCGTCACTCATCACGTAGCGCAACAGCTTCTTCAGCAGGGGCTCGTTCGTGAGCTGGTGGAGGTAACCAAACGCCGCCAGGGCGAGGCCCTCGACCATGATCTGCATGCCGAGATACGTCATGTCCCAGCGGCTGTCTCGGATGATGTCGTCAAGCAGCTCGCGCAGGTGCGCGTTCACCTGGTACTCGCCGCCCATCTTCTCCTCGAGATAGCGCGCGAAGACCTCCACGTGACGCGCCTCGTCGACGACCTGCGTGGCCGCGTACAGCTTCGCGTCGTACCACGGCACGGTCTCCACGATCTTTGCGGTGCAGATGAGGGCGCCCTGCTCACCGTGGAGGAACTGGCTGAGCGTCCAGTTGCGGCCCTCGATGCCGAACTGCAGCCACTCCTTGTCGCCCCACTTGTCGAGCTGCGTGCCCGCATACAGGCTCGGCTCGATTCCCGGCCCGAGAAGCTCCATGTCCTGCGCGACGACCTTCTCGACATCCACGTTGGTCTCCCACTCAAGGTCGGTGGTGCCGTTCCACTGCCCGGTCTTCGCCTTCTCGTAGAGCTTGCGCAGACCCGGCCGGGCGAGCGAGTAGTCCCACGTGAAGATGGAGTCGGCGTTGTTCTTGACCACGTGCTCAACCTCGTCGACGTCGGTGTTGCTCACCGCGAGGATCGCCTCGATGTCGTTCAACTCGTCGCGGTCGAGCATCTCCCGGTTGGACTTCTCTGTGAGGCTCATTGCCGTTGTTCTCCTTGTTCGGTCTGTGTGGATGTGTTGTCGAGAAGGTGCAGTCGCACGAAACGCGTGACGGACTCTCTGCTGGTGAAGTCGAACACGCGTGACGGCGAGAGGTGGTACGAGATCACCAGGCGGGCGAGGATGTCGATGATCTCCTCGGTCCGGGCGGCGGGGATGTAGGCCGCCGCGTACGGCTCGACGAACCGAAACGCCACCCGAATGATTCGGTCGACCCCCTCGAAGGTGAGGTCCCCGAGAGCGATGCCCGGCTCGGTGGCGAGCGACACGGCGAGATGCGCATCGTCACGGAGGGCCCGCGATGCCGCGACGATCACCCGCACGAGCAGCTCCTCGAGGGAGTCCGCGCCGTCGACCTCGCTGCGGATGTCGTCGAAAAACTCGTGCAGGGAGGCCTCGCGCACCGCCCCGAACAGCACCTCACGCCCGCCGGGGAACAACCGGTAGAGGGTGGCGCGGGATATCCCGGCCTCCGCGCACACATCGTCCATCGTCACGCGGGAGCGTCCAAGACGCTGCATGCACACTCGCGCCGCATTCACCACCGTGGCCTCGGCCTCACTGACGACGCGATCGCTGAGAGAGTCCGCGTCGAGCGGCGCCTCTGCCGTCTCAAGTGCCCCCACCATGTGCGAGACGGTACGCCCGGGTGTGTCTCACGGTCAAGGTATGCACCTCACGAGTTCCCCGGGACGATCCAGGACCAAACTATTCTTGACCTTTGTGGTCGGGAATCTATTCCAGTAGATTCCTCCCGTCCCCGACCACCCCCGGGGATGCCGCCGGAACCCGGCGGGCCTCACGAAAGGAACCTCCCCTCCATGCGTCGTTTGACCCTCTCCCTCGTGGCTGTGGCCTCGCTCGGGCTCGCAGCCTGCGGCGGCAGTTCCGACTCCGCTGACACAACCGTTGCTGCCTCCGGCGGCGCGGGCAACGAGTGCACCAACGGCAAGACCCTCGCCGAGGGCACGCTCACCATCGCCACCGGCAACCCCGCCTACTCACCGTGGGTGGAGAACGACAAGCCGGAGTCGAAGGAGGGCTTCGAGGCCGCCGTTGCCTACGCAGTGGCCGGCCAGCTCGGTTTCTCCGACGAGAACGTCACATGGGTGCGGACCGACTTCGACTCCGCCATCCAGCCGGGCGCGAAGAACTTCGACTTCAACCTGCAGCAGTTCTCAATCACCGAGGAGCGCAAGGCGAACATCGACTTCAGCGACCCCTACTACACCACCAACCAGGCCGTGGTCGCCCTCGCGGGCTCCGCAGCCGCCGGTGCAACCTCGGTCGCAGACCTGAAGGACGTGAAGTTCGGCGCGCAGGCCGGCACCACCAGCCTCGAGTTCATCACCTCGGTCATCCAGCCCGCCAACGAGCCGTTCGTCTATGACGACAACGCCGGCGCGAAGGCGGCGCTCGAGGCCAAGCAGATCGACGCAATCGTGGTCGACCTGCCCACCGCCTTCTACATCGCGGCAGTGGAGATCGAGGGCGCCAGCGTCGTCGGCCAGTTCCCCGCCCAGGAGGGTGCGGCAGCCGACCAGTTCGGCATGGTGTTCGACAAGGGCAATGCCCTCGTCTCCTGCGTGAACGAGGCCCTCGCCGCGCTCGAGGCCGATGGCTCGCTCGCCGCGATCGTGCAGACCTGGCTCGCGGACAAGACCAACGCACCGGTGATCGCGCTCTCGTAGCGCATCGCCGACGACTCCATGAGTGACTCCGCCTCGCGGCGTGCCCTGCACGAACGGGCCCGCCGCAGGCGGAGTCTTCTCGTTGCGGCCCTCAGTTCCGCCGCGGTCATCGTCGCGGTGGTGCTGCTGGTGCCGCGCATGCCGAGATGGGACCGCGTCAGGGCGTCGTTCTTCGACGGCGAGCGGTTCCGTGACTCCCTCCCCCGCCTGCGCGAGGCGGTCTGGCTCGACGTGCGCATCTTCCTCTGGTGGGTGCGGTTCATCGTGCTGATCGCGGTGCTCGTCGCGGTCTCGCGCTACAGCAGGTCGCCGGTG
>JBJTFB010000028.1:0-4911 GCA_046093205.1 Acidimicrobiales bacterium | reverse complement strand
GCCTCGGCGGTGTCGGAGGCGGGCGGCCTCGGCATCATCGAGACATCCTCGGGGGAACTCGATGTGATCAAGGCCGAGATTGCCCGCATGAAGGAGCTCACCTCCAGGCCGTTCGGGGTGACCATTGCCCCGGCCTTCGTGCGCGACCCGGCGATTGCCGACTTCGTGGTGGAACAGGGGGTGAAGTTCGTGACCACCTCCGCAGGTGACCCCACGAAGTACACCTCCACCTTGAAGAAGGCCGGTCTCACGGTGTTCCACGTGGTTCCCACCCTCGCGGCCGCCTTGAAGGCCGTGGAGGCCGGTGTGGACGGCCTGGTGGTGGAGGGCGGCGAGGGCGGCGGGTTCAAGAACCCGCGCGACGTCAGCACCATGGTGCTGGTGCCCCTCGTGGCGGAGCACGTGGACGTGCCGATCATCGCGGCCGGCGGCATCACCGACGGGGCGGGCATGGCCGCGGCATTCGGGCTGGGGGCAGCAGGTGTGCAGATGGGCACGCGCATGGTGGCCTCTGCGGAGTCGCCCGTGCATGACAACTGGAAAAACGCGATCCTGTCGGCGGCCGAGACCGACACCGTGTTCCTGAACCGCTTCGGTCGGCCCGGCCTGCGGGCCCTGCGCACGGAGAAGACCACACTGCTCGAGCGACAGGACCAGGTGGACCTCTCGGTGTTCGGACGCGCCACGGATCTCTACTTCGGCGGTGACATGGAGGCGTCGATTGCTCTCACCGGCCAGGTGGCGGGACGCATCGACTCCGTGCGTCCGGTGCGCGAGATCATCTGGGACACCGTGCGCCAGTACCGCACGGTGAAGTCCGGCCTGCCGGCCTGAGGCAGGTCAGCCCGGGTATTTCTCGTCGAGAAGTGCCCCGCAGTCGAGGTCGATGGCGGCGGTGAAGGTGCGCTCTGTGATGGTCTCTGCGAGCAGACGTCCGCGATCGTTCGCCATGTCGAGCATTCCCCCCACGCTCACGGGAATGACGAGGCACACCATCAACCCGATGCGGTAGAAGTCGCGCACCTCCTCGAAGGAGACCTCCACGCCGCCAGATGTGAGTTCATCGTGGTAGGTGCGCAGAAGCCGCTCCTCGTGCGCGCGGCGGTCCTCCACGGTGAGGGACTGCGCGAGCAGGTAGGACACGTCGTAGATGCCGCCCGATCGGGTGGTGAGCTGCCAGTCGATCAGCACGAACTCGTCCTCGGTGCCGGGCTCGCCGAAGAACATGTTCTCGGAGCGGAAGTCGGTGTGGCAGATGGTGCGTGGTTCCCCGCCGAAGTCGGTGAGGAGGGACCCGAAGCGGTCCCGCACGCGCTCACCGAGCGCCACCTGTTCGTCGGTCAACAGTGCGCGGAAGCCGTTGTCGAGGAACATCGGCCAGGCGAACTGGAACAGCGGCACGGCACCCATTGTGATGGGGCCGTTGCCGTAGTCCATCCAGTCGATGGAGTCGAGCTCGGATGACTGCCACCAACGCGCATGGAACCGTGCGATGGCCCGGACGGCGCGCTCGGCGAGGTCTGGGCTCATGCCCGTGATCTGGTCGGGGGAGGAGAGATGCGAGACATCCTCGAGGAGAATCGCCGACAGGGCGTTCTCGTGGTCGACTGCACTCCACCAGCACCTCGGTGTGCGCACCCCTGCCCTCGGCGCCACCTCGCGGTAGAAGAGGGCCTCGCGCACGTAGTAGCGGAACTGCTGCATCTGGGTCCGGTTCGCCTCGTAGGGGGAGGGCAGCTTCACGATGAAGGTGGACGGCAGGTCCGTCGGCCCCGAGTACGTCACGTGCAGCCGTGCGAGCTGGCCCACCATGCCCACGCCCTCGCCGAAGGGTTCCGCCCGCAGGCCGGACACCATGTCCGAGGTGCCCAGATGACCCGCCTCGCGGAGGGCCCCTGTGAGCCAACCGGCGGATAGATCGGACACCAGCATGGGGACGTTCGGCTCAGCCATGACGTCACCCTATGCGAGCCCGCGTGGGTCTCCTAGAGCGTGGGGAACTGCAGGCGCAGGTCGCGCTTCAGGATCTTGCCCGAGGCGTTGCGGGGGATGGCATCCACGAACCGCACGGCCACCGGCATCTTGAAGCGGGCGAGCTTGCCGTCGCAGAACTCGATGATGGCCTTTTCCTGGAGCTCGGGGTCCTTGCGCACGATGATGGCGAGAGGCGACTCGCCCCACTTCTCCGACGGCACGCCGATGACGGCGGCGTCGCCGACACCGGGGCAGCCGAGCAGGACGTTCTCGATCTCGGCCGGGTACACGTTCTCCCCGCCCGAGATGATCATGTCCTTGAGGCGGTCCTGGATGAAGATGAAGCCCTCCTCGTCGCGGATGCCCATGTCGCCGGAGTGGAACCAACCGTTGCGGATGGCCTCGGCGGTGGCGTCGGGGCGGTTCCAGTAGCCGAGCATCACGTGGCCGCCACGGATGACGATCTCGCCCGACTCGTTGTCGTCGCACTCCGTTCCGTCGGGCCGCACCACCTTCACGTCGGTGTGGAAGTAGCTCTTTCCGGTCGAGCCCGCCTTGCGGATGGCGATGTCGGGCGTGGTGGAGCAGGCCGGACCACAGGTCTCGGTGAGGCCGTACACCTGGTGGATCTCGATGCCGAGCTCCGCGTACTGGTTGATGAGCGTGACGGGAACGGGTGCCGCGCCGCTCAGGAACCAGCGGACCGACTTCTTGTCGTGCTTCGAGGGGTCGTAGGTGAGCAGCATGAACTGCAGCATCGCGGGCACCAGCAGCGCATTGTTGATCTTCTCCTGACCCACGAGTTCCCATGCCTTGGTGGGGTCGAAGGCACGCATGAGGATGTGGGCGAGGCCGCGGTACACGGTGACGATGGCGGGAGTGAGCGCGCCGACGTGGAAGAGCGGCATCGGGTTCAGGTAGCGGTCGCCGATGCAGAAGTCGTTGGTGGCGTTCAGGGTGATGAGCGCCTCCATTTGCGTGCGGTGCGAGTGCATCACGCCCTTGGGGAGGCCCGTGGTGCCGGAGGTGTACATGATGTACAGCAGGTCGTCGTCGAACGCGGTGCACTCGGGCTCCGCCGCCGGGGAGGGGTCGACCACGGTGTCGAAGTGCCTCGCGAAGCCGGGGGTGGTGTCCTTCGCGCCCACGTGCACCCAGGTGGAGACGTCGGTCTTGGGCCCGCGACCGTGGAGATCGGCAACGGTGGGCAGGAACTCCTCGCTGTAGAGGAGGGTGGTGGTGCCGGAGTCCTTCAGGATGAACTCCAGCTCGTCCGCCACGAGACGCCAGTTGAGCGGCACGATCACCGCACCGAGCTTTGCGATGGCGAAGAATGTCGTGACGAACTCATGGGAGTTCATCATCAGGATGCCGACCCGGTCACCCTTCTTCACGCTTGCCGACAGTGCGTTGGCCACCTGGTTGGTGCGCGCGTTCAACTGTTCGTAGGTGAACCGCCGGTCGGCGGCCACGTCGTAGAGGGCCTCAAGATCGGGGTTGATGTAGGCACGCTTGGCAAGGAGCAGACCGATGTTTGCGTTCATGAGCGCACATTGTGGCACGGTCCCGGGGGCGGGGAAAGCGGCCCGTGGGGCCCCTCGGGAGGGGGTCAGCCTCGCAGGTAGGTGACCCCTCCGTCCACCACCAGGGTGGAGCCCAGCACGTAGTCCCCGGCCCTCGAGGCGAGGTACACGGCGGCCCCCGCCATGTCCTCGGTGGTGCCGATGCGCCGAGCGGGGATGCCCGCAGACAGGGCGTCCCCGTGGTCCCGGGCGGCCTTGTTCATCTCGCTGGCGAAGGCCCCGGGGGCGATTGCGGTCATCACGATGCCGTCCTTGGCGAGGTGGAGCGCCATCCGCTTCGTCATGTGGATGAGACCAGCCTTGCTGCCCGCGTAGGAGTACGTCTCGAGCATGTTCACCGAGATGCCGTCGATGGAGGCGATGTTGATCACCTTGGCGAGGTGACCGTCGCGCACACCGGCCCTGAGCAGGGGAGTGAGCTCGCGGGTGAGGAAGAAAGGGGCCTTCAGGTTGAGGTCGACCACCTTGTCCCAGCCGGCCTCCGGGAATGTGTCCCAGCTCTCGCCCCACGCGGCCCCGGCGTTGTTCACGAGGATGTCAAGGGCCCCCTCGCGGGCGCTGATCTCGGCCACCAGGGCCTTGATGCCGTCCATGCTCGAGACGTCCCCCGGGAGCGAGATGCACTCGCCGAACTCGGAGAGCTGCCGGGCCGCCTCGTCGCACTGGGCCGCCTTGCGCGAGGAGATGTACACCCGGGAGCACCCGAACTCGAGCAGGCCCTGGGTGATCATGTAGCCGATGCCGCGGCTGCCGCCGGTGACGAGGGCGACGCGGCCCTCGAGTGAGAAAAGGTTCTTCATCAGAGCGACTGTAAACGCCCGCGCAGCAGGGTGGCGACACAGACACCGACCAGGGCACCCATGAGCCAGCCGGCGATGATGTCCGAGAGCCAGTGCACGCCCAGCACGAGCCGTGCGACTCCCGCGGCCCCCGCGGTTGCCAGCGCCGCCGCACGGACGGTGGCGGAGGAGGAGCGGTCTCCCGCGAGCAACCACACCACAGCGGCGAGTGCCGCGGCGTACGCGGCGTGCCCGGAGGGCATGGACGCCGAGGCTGTCTCGACCAGCTGCCGGGAGACCGGGGGGCGCTCGCGGCCGACCAGGGCCTTTGCGAGTCCGACCACGACGGATGTGGCCAGCATCGCCACGAACGGGGCGACGGCGGGCAATGAACGGCGTCCCCGGGCGAAAGCCGCAAGCATGATGAGAAGGGTCAGGGGCAGCAGAACCGTCTCGTCGCCGACGAAGGCGAGCACCTTCGCGACGTTGACCAACCAGTCCGGTCGGTGCGAGACGAAGAAGTCCCAGACCGATGAGTCCACGCTCCGACCGTTTCGGTCAGAGCGGGTGGTGGC
>JBJTFB010000027.1:0-7456 GCA_046093205.1 Acidimicrobiales bacterium | reverse complement strand
GGTTGAGGGCCGAACCTGCGGAACTTGTGTCGCGGGTGGGCGGGTCGTCGCGCAGGCCGCTGCTCGACGGTGACGCGGCCGGGAGACTGGCGGAGTTGGCTGTCTCGAGGGCGGGCAACTACGGGGCCGTCGCCGATGCGGTCATCGACACCGACGGACTCTCCCCGGCCGGGGTCGTCGCACGGGTGCGTGCCGCAGTGAACCGGGCGGGCCAAGATGGAGCCGACGGAACGGAGCCAACGGATGGGTGAGTTGCACACGGTCATGGTGCGCACGCCCGGTCGCACGTACCCGGTGTTCGTCGGCCCGGGAGCGCGGCACTCGCTGGCGTCGGAGCTTCCCGTGGGCGTGCGCCGGGTCGCCGTGGTCACCCAGGAGGGGATCCCGTCAGCGATGGTCCCCCGCTTTGACGGCATCGAGGTTCACCTCCACACGATCGGTGCGGGGGAGGAGCACAAGTCTCTTGCCACCGTGGAACGACTCTGCCGCGAGTTCTCCCGCAACGGAATGACGCGTGCGGACCTCGTCGTGGGTGTGGGCGGCGGAATGGTCACCGACGTTGCCGGGTTCACGGCCGCGTCGTACCACCGTGGCATCGCCGTGATGCACGTCGCGACTTCCCTGCTCGGCATGATCGATGCTTCCGTCGGAGGGAAAACAGGGGTGAACATCCCCGAGGGCAAGAACCTGATCGGGGCCTTCTGGCAACCGTCGGCCGTCGCGTGCGACACGGACGCTCTCGACTCGCTCCCTGCCCGCGAGATGCGCTGCGGAACGGGTGAGATGGCGAAGTACCACTTCATCACACGCGAGGACCTCTCGACGCTCGGGCTGGTGGAGCGCATCGCGCGTTCGGTCGAGATCAAGGCCGCCATCGTGGAGGCCGACGAGCGGGAATCTGGCGAGCGTGCGCTCCTGAACTACGGACACACGCTCGGCCACGCACTCGAGACAGTCACCGGGTATGCGGTGGCCCACGGGGAGGCCGTTGCGTACGGACTGCTGTATGCGGCGCACCTCGCGCGGGTTCTCGGCCGGATCGATGATGTCCGTGTCGAGGACCACTACAGGGTCGTTCGCGACGTGTACGGACTGTCGACCTCGGCACCGCAGGCGCGCTTCGCCGACCTGCTGGGGGAGATGCGCCGAGACAAGAAGGCCGTCTCGTCCCTCACCTTCGTGCTCGACTCACCGTCGGGTCTTGCCGTGGTGCCCGGGGTGGAGGAGTCCGCAGCCGCCCTGGCCTGGGACGAGTACCGCGCGGCAAACCCCTGAGTGGTCGCGCCTCGCGCGGCTACGGTGATTCCATGAGTGATCGCGCCGTTCTCGTCGTTCACGGACCGAACCTGAACCTCCTGGGGACCCGGGAGCCGGCAACCTACGGCACCGCGACCGTCGACGACCATGTGGCAACGGTGCGGTCGGTGCTCGGGCCGGCGGGCTGGAGGGTGGATTCCTTTGTCTCGAACTCGGAGCCCGAGATGGTCGGGGCGGTGCAGGGGGCCCGCGGCACCTACGACGCAATCGTCGTGAACGCCGGTGCGCTCACCCACTATTCGTGGGCCCTTCATGACGCCCTCCGCACCTATGAGGGCACGAAGATCGAGGTGCACATCTCGAATCCCGCGGCGCGCGAGCCCTTCCGGCACGTCAGTGTGCTCGCCCCCGTGGTGCACGGTTCCATCGCGGGCCTGGGCGGTCTCGGCTATGAACTCGCCGCGCGCGCGGTGCTGGCGCACAATGCCTGAGCAGTCGCGTGCGCTTCAGGCGGCGGCCTGCATGCTCACCGACTGGTTCATCCTCACGGCACATGATGACGTGAGGTGGCTCACCGGCTTCTCCGGCAGCACCTCGACAGCGCTTCTCTCCGCGACCGGTGAGGTCCATCTCCTGGTCGACGGTCGCTACCACGAGAGGGCGAGGGACGATGCAACTGCTGCGGGGGCGGACGTCACCGTTCACCGGGTGTCGGCGCGCACGGACGTCCTGGACACCGTCGAGCGGATCGTGGGGGGCGCTGCTGTCGGTGTCGACCCCGCAACTGTCACCCTCGCCGTGCACGACGAGTTCGCCTCCGTGGTGCATCTGGAGAGGTCGCCGTCGCCGTGCAGGGGCCCCCGACGGGTGAAGGACACGCGCGAGGTGGAGTTGATCGCTCGTTGCGCCGGCATCGCAGGTGCAGCACTGGAGGGTGTCGTCGCAGCAGGACTTGCAGGTGACACCGAGAGGGGGGTGCGCCTCCGGCTCGATGCGGCGATGCTCGAGCTCGGGGCCGATGACGTGTCCTTCGCGACGATCGTCGCATCGGGTCCGAACGGTGCACGACCCCACCATGAACCCACAGACCGGGTCATCGTTGCGGGTGACCTGGTTGTCATCGACATGGGAGCGGCACTCGGGGGCTCCCGCTCCGACATGACGCGCACGGTGAGGGTCGGCAGCGTGTCCCCCGAACTCGCGACGATGTGGGCGATCGTCGGGGAGGCACAGCAGGCGGGGCTCGACACCGTTCGCGCCGGGGTCCCCGGGCGGGCCGTCGCTGCCGCGGTGCGGGCGGTGTTCGCGAAGCACGGTGTGGAACACGAGTACCTGCACGGCACGGGACACGGGGTGGGACTCGTGATCCATGAGCAACCCATCCTCGGACCGGCGTGCGGCGCCGAACTGCTGGAGGGAGAGGTGGTGACGGTGGAGCCCGGCCTCTATCGTGGAGGAACCGGCGGGGTCCGCATCGAGGACCTTGTCGTGGTGACCGCAACCGGTTGCCGCATCCTCACCGGAACCCCCAAGGAACTGTCATGCCCGCCATCAGCACCAACGACCTGAAGAACGGAATCACCCTGGAGCTCGACAACGGGCTGTTCACTGTGATCGAGTTCCAGCATGTGAAGCCCGGGAAGGGCGGGGCGTTCGTGCGCACCAAGCTGCGGAACATGCGCAACGGGAACGTGTTCGAGAAGACGTTCAACGCCGGCATCAAGGTGGAGCAGGCGATCCTCGAGAAGCGCGACATGCAGTTCCTCTACAAGGACGGCACCGACTTCGTGTTCATGGACACCGCGTCGTACGAGCAGACCAACGTCGCCCCCGCCGCACTCGGCGACGCGGCCGACTACATGGTGGAGTCCGCCGTGGCGATCATCGCCACATACCAGGGGGAGATCGTCTCGGTCGAGATTCCCGCATCGGTCGAGCTCACGATCACCGAGACCGAACCCGGTGTGCAGGGGGACCGGGTGTCCGGTGCGCGCAAGCCGGCGACACTCGAGACCGGCAAGGTGATCCAGGTGCCCCTCTTCATCAACACGGGCGACAAGGTCAAGGTCGACACCCGCTCCGGCGACTACATCACCCGCGTCTGATGTCCGGCGGGGACGGTGGCTCGCGTCGCGACGACGCGAGGAGCGAGGCTCGCGAGCAGGCCGTGATGCTCCTGTACGAGGCGGAGCAGCGCACCGTTGCGCCCGGGGCACTGCTCGATGAACGTGCCGTTGCTCACGGCGAGCTCACCGGACTGCTCGTGCGGGGGGTGGAGTCCGGGGTCGCGCTCATCGATGGGGTGATCGCGGCCCACAGTCGGGGCTGGACGGTGGAGCGGATGCCGGCCCTCGACCGGGCGATCCTCCGGGTGGGGGTGTTCGAACTGCGCGAGCGGGAGGATGTGCCCACCGCCGTGGTGATTGACGAGGCAGTGCGTCTCGCCAAGCGTTTTTCCACTGACGATTCGGGGCGGTTCGTGAACGGCGTGCTCGCCGCAGTGGCGCGGGCCACGAGAACAGACGGTCCGTGATGCGGTTGCTGCAACGGTCCCGGACGTTGAGGCCGGAGGGTGCGACGGTTGCGGTACTGGTGATGGTGGTGGCACACGCGGTGTGGACGACGCTGCTGCAGTGGGACATCCACAACGGGCTCGGAACGTCCTCGTACGACGTCGGGCTGTACGACCAGGGGGCATGGTTGCTCTCTCGGTTCGAGGCGCCGTTCGTGACGCTCATGGGACGCAATCTCCTCGGTGACCATGCCTCCCTCGTGATGTTCCTCGTGGTTCCCCTGTACTGGATCGTGCCGGGAACCGAGACTCTCCTGGCCGTGCAGGCGGTGGTGATTGCTGCGGGTGCGCTGCCCATCTACCTTTTCTCCCGCAGGCTCCTCGACAGCGGTGGCCTGGGCGTGCTGATGGCCGCCGCCTGGCTGTTGCATCCGGCGGTGAACGGGACGAACCTCGAGAACTTCCATCCCGACTCGTTCCTCGGTCTGTTCCTGCCCGTCGCGTTCTGGGCACTGCTCGAGAGGCGTTGGCGGCCGTACGTGGTGGCCGTTGTGCTGTGCGCAACGGTCAAGGAGGATGTGTCGCTCGTGCTGGTGCCGCTCGGAGTGCTCGTTGCGCTGCGCGGTGACCGCCGACGGGGCATGTTCACTGCGGCAGGTGCGGTGGCGGCGAGCCTCGCGGGGATGTTCCTCCTCATGAAGCCCCTCATCGGGGTGCCCACCCGCAATGCGTGGCGCATCCCGTTCGGGGGGCCCGGTGGGTTCCTGAAGGAGATCGTCACGAACCCCGTGAACGTATGGCGGCATCTCACGAGCGAGGAGCGCCCGTTCTACCTCTGGCAGATGATGGCCCCGTTCGGGTTCGTGTTCGTCCTCGCCCCGGAGATTGCGATGGTCAGCGTTCTCGTGCTTGCCGCGAACGTTGTCAGCACGTTCTGGTACCAGTTCCACGTCGGATACCACTACTCCTTGGTCGCTGTGCCCGCACTCCTGTTCGCGACCGCTGTCGGGCTCTCGCGGGTGAAGCGTGACTCGCGTCCGGTGGCTGCGGCCATCGTGGCCATGTGCACGCTTGTGTCGGCCTACTCATGGACACCCCTGCCCGGCGCCCGAAACGACATTCCCCACTGGCCCGCCGGGCACCCAGTGGCCGTGGCCGCCCGTGACATCATCGACACGGTCCCGGGTGACGCTGCGGTCTCGGTGTTCCACTCGCTTGCCCCCCACATGGCCCACCGGGTGCACGTGTACCAGTTCCCGAACCCGTTCAGGGTGGTCCTGTACGGCACCGACATCTCCCTCGAGGGCACCCGCGACCCGCGCGCCGACCTGGTGGAGTACGTGGTGCTGCCGCTGCAGATGGACGAACAGATGGCAAAGGACTGGGCGATGATCGCGGGGGACTTCGACACCGTGGCCCGCAACGAACATTGGGGGGTGTGGAAACGGCGGGACATGTCGCGGTGAGGCTCCGGGTCGTGTAGTGTTCCTCCCGACCGTGAAGCGGGTCCCGTGAGGCCCGTACGGAAGGAACACCATGGATCACATCCGAAGGAACGCGCGCCCCTGCACAGGGGCGTTTTTCTTGCCCGGGGACGAAGCGGACGCGTGAAGGTGCCGCAGGACACCGCTCCCTCGCGGCCGACGGAGGTTCGCACCACACGGATCCTCTCTGCCGATGACGTGAGGAGGGCGCTCGTCCGGATCGCCCACGAGGTGTCGGAGCGCAACCCGGGCCTCGAGCGTGTCGTGGTGGTCGGCATGCAGTCCGGTGGTGTCCGCCTCTCTCGGGAGATCGCGGCCAACCTCTCCGGCCTGAACGGCGGGGCTGCGGTCCCCCACGGGGTGCTCGACGTGTCGATGTATCGCGACGACATCAGCCTCCGGCCCGTGGTCCCCTCCGCCCCCTCGGACATCCCTGTCGACCTGACGGGCGCGACGGTGGTGCTTGTGGACGACGTTCTCTTCACGGGCCGCACGGTGAGGGCCGCCCTCGAGGCCCTGAACGACCACGGGAGGCCGCGCGCAGTTCAACTTGCGGTCATGGTCGACAGAGGGCACCGCGAACTGCCGATCAGGCCTGATTACGTCGGCAAGAACGTGCCGACCCATGTCACGGACGAGGTTGACGTGGGAATCGACGGTGTCACGGTGCGCTCCACGACGGGAACGGTCGCGTGAGGCACCTGCTCGACACCGCGGAGCTCACGGTGGACGGGATCGCCTCGATCCTGGATGTGTCCGACCACATGACGGCGATCAATGCCCGCCCCGTGCCCAAGGTGCCCGCGCTGCGCGGCCGCACGGTGGCCAGCGTGTTCCTCGAGGACTCCACCCGCACGCGTCACAGCTTCGAGACTGCCGCGCGTCGCCTGTCGGCCGATGTGATGACGTTCAGTGCCTCCACGTCGAGTGTGAACAAGGGGGAGAGCCTCCGTGACACGATCGAGACGCTGGATGCGATGGGCGTGGACGTCTTCGTGGTGCGGCACAAGTCAAGCGGCGTGCCGGCCGCGGTGACGGCATGGACATCGGCGTCGGTGGTGAACGCGGGGGACGGGTGGCACCAGCACCCGACCCAGGGACTTCTCGACGCATACACAGTCACCAGGTCGTTCTCCTCGGGCAACTCGATGTCGGGCATGAGGGTTGCGATCGTCGGCGATGTTCGCCACTCCCGCGTCGCGCGCAGCACCGTCGACGTCTTCCGGCGCCTCGGCGCGGACGTGGTCCTGGTGGGTCCGGGAACCCTGCTCCCGCCGGACGGACTCGGCTGCCGATCCGTTGACGACCTCGACAGCGTGGTGGCCGACGTCGACGTGCTCTACATGCTCCGGATGCAGCGGGAACGGATGGATGTCGCGCTGGTGCCCGACACCGCCGAGTACTCCGTGCGTTTCGGCCTGACGCCTCAGCGTGCCTCGCGCCTGAGGCAGGACGCCGTCGTCATGCATCCCGGTCCGATGAACAGAGGGGTCGAAATGCTGGTCGACCCTGCATCGCTGCCCGGGTCGAGGATCCTCGCACAGGTTCGCAACGGTGTTGCCGTGCGGATGGCGGTTCTTTTCACACTTCTCGGCGGCGCGCCGGGCGGACTCATGGAGGGGCAATGAGCAAGAAGACGGCAGGTGCGGACGGTGGGACGGTCATCAAGGGCGGAACTGTCGTGAACCCCGGTGGACTCGAGCGAATCGACGTGCGTGTCGTCGACGGGACGGTCGTGGAGACCGGTATCGACCTCGCCGGTGGTGACGTGCTCGATGCGTCGGGCTGTCACGTGTCCTCGGGTTTCGTCGACCTCCACACGCACCTGAGGGAACCGGGCCGCGAGGAGGCCGAGACCATCGAGACCGGCAGCAGGGCGGCGGCGCGCGGGGGCTACACCGCGGTGGTGGCGATGCCGAACACTGAGCCTGCCCAGGACACCGTGCACGTCGTCGAGTTCGTCCGTGAGCAGGGCCGAAGGGCGGGGCTCGTCGATGTCCACCCCGCGGGGTGCATCACGGTCGGGCGACAGGGTGCGCAGCTGGCCCCGTTCGCGTCGCTCGCGGCGGTCGGTGTGCAGATCTTCACGGACGACGGGAATGGTGTCCAGGACCCGTTGGTGATGAGGCGTGCGCTCGAGTACGCGCGCGATCTCGACATCGTGCTGGCACAGCACTGCGAGGTCTCGAGGCTCACCGAGGGC
>JBJTFB010000026.1:0-5133 GCA_046093205.1 Acidimicrobiales bacterium | reverse complement strand
CGGACGTTGCGGCTCTCACGGTTCTCGAGCGGGACGGGAAGCTGTCGGCCACCCAGGCCAAGCAGGTGCTCGCGGAGATCGTGGCGAACGGCGGCGGTGATGCCGCAGCAATCGCCGCGGCGAAGGGCTTCGAGGCCATGGACACCTCGGCCATCGAGGCGATGGTCGATGAGGCGATCGCCTCCGACCCCGACGCGTGGGCCAAGTACTGCGCGGGCGAGGAGAAGGCCGCAGGGGCCATCGTGGGTCGCGTGATGAAGGCCAGCAAGGGCAAGGCGGACGGCAAGGTGGTCTCGGCGATCATGCAGGCTCGCCGCGGTTCCTGAGCCGGGCACGCCCCGCACGACCGTCCCGCCTGCAGACCTGCCGCCCCCGCGGGCCTACTGTCCGTGCATGGACTTCGACATCCCTGCAGACATCCAGGACACCCTCGACCGACTGGACGCGTTCATCGAGGCCGAGATCGTCCCGTTGCAGAACCAGGACGACAACATGCGGTTCTTCGACCACCGTCGCGAGTGGGCCCGCACCGACTTCGACAACGGTGGTGTGCCGCGCGCCGACTGGGAGGCCCTGCTGCGCGAGATGCGCCGGCGTGCCGATGCCGCGGGGTGGCTGCGGCTCGCGCTGCCGCGTGAGTTCGGCGGACAGGAGGCCAGCAACCTGAAGATGGCGATCATCCGCGAGCACCTCGCCACCAAGGGGCTGGGCCTGCACAACGACCTGCAGAACGAATCCAGCATCGTCGGCAACTTCCCGACGGTGCTGATGATGCGTGACTTCGGCACCGAGGAGCAGAAGAAGGAGTGGATGCCCGGCTTCCTCGACGGCACCAAGCGTCTCGCGTTCGGTCTCACCGAGCCGAACCACGGCAGCGACGCGACCTACATGGAGACCACCGCCTACCGCGACGGCGACGAGTGGGTGCTGAACGGGATGAAGCGGTGGAACAGCGGGCTTCACCACGCCACCCACGACATCATCTTCGCCCGCACCAGCGGGAACGCCGGCGACCCGAAGGGCATCACTGCGTTCCTCGTGCCGACCGATGCGCCCGGTTTCAAGGTGGAGTTCTTCTGGTGGACGTTCAACATGCCCACCGACCACGCCGAGGTGTCTCTGACAGACGTGCGCGTCGGCAGCGAGGCCGTGTTCGGCCCGCTCGAGCAGGGTCTCGCGCTCGCACAGCACTTCGTGCACGAGAACCGCATCCGCCAGGCCGCATCGTCCCTCGGTGCGGCGCAGTACTGCATCAACGAGGCGGTGCGGTACTCGAACGAGCGCATCACGTGGGGCAAGAAGCTGAGCGTGAACCAGGGCATCCAGTTCCCGCTGGTGGAACTGCACACCGAGGCCGCGATGCTGCGCCAGCTGATCCGCTACACGGCGTCCATGCTCGACAAGCGTCACCACATGGAGGTCACCCATCTCGTGGCCATGTGCAACTACCGGGCCAACCGGCTTGCGTGCGATGCCGCCGACCGCGCGATGCAGACGTGCGGGGGAGTGGGCTACAGCCGCCACATGCCCTTCGAGCACATCTACCGCCACCACCGTCGCTACAGGATCACCGAGGGGTCCGAGGAGATCCAGATGCGCAAGGTGGCGAGCAACCTGTTCGGGTTCGGGGTGCCGGCCGAGCGCCGCTAGTGCCGGAATCCGTTGGCGCCGGAATCACGGTGTTCCGGGGTTGACAGGGGTGTTCGGCGGGCCTAACATTAGGTCTACCTAACAACCCCCAGTACACAGGAGAACGCCGTGGGAGCAGCATTCCTCATCACCCTCCGCGAGGGACTCGAAATTGCCATCGTTTTGGCAATCCTCATCTCGTACCTCGTGAAGACCGACCGTGCGGCGGAGGTCGCAGCGGTGTGGCGCGGAGCTGCCTATGCGGCGGGAATCTGCCTTGTTGCGGGCATAGCGATTCAGATTGCGGTGGGTGGTCTGCACGGCAGCGTGGAGAAGGGTGTGGAGGCCGCCATCGCGCTTGCTGCGGCGTCGGTGCTGACGTGGATGATCTTCTGGATGCGCGAGCACTCGCGCACGATGGGTGCCGAACTGCGTCGCCAGGTGGCCGAGGCAACCACGGCAGGTGCGCTTGCACTGATCGCGTTCGTCGCGGTGCTCCGGGAGGGTCTCGAGACAGTGCTGTTTCTCCTCTCCGCCGAGACAACTTCGTCGAGTGGCTCCAGCGTGGTGGTGGGAGGCCTCGCCGGTCTCGTCGTCTCGGCGGTGCTCGGTCGCATGTTCTACTCCGCAGGTCACCGTCTGAACCTGCGCACGTTCTTCAACGTGACGGGCGTGCTCCTGATCCTGTTCGCTGCCGGCCTCGTGGGCAAGTTCTTCCATGAGCTTCGCGAGATGCTCGAGATCGAGAGCGGGTGGCTGTGGAGCCCTGTGTGGACCGTGGAGAGCGGCCTCTGGGCGAAGGGCGCCTTCTATGACTTCATGAAGGGCTTCTTCGGATGGCACGCCGAGACCGAGCGCATCCGCCTCATCGCGTACTTCTCCTACCTGCTGCCCGTCGGTTGGGCCTTCCTGTGGGGCGGCCGCAAGGTGACGGCCACACCGGCGGCAACGCCAGCCGCAACCACTGAGAAGGTGGGCAGCTCCGCCCAATAGCCTTCGGGGAATGGCCCCAGCAGACGGCACCCCCATCGACATCAAGCCCCGGAGCCGCGACGTCACCGACGGCATCCAGAAGGCCGCGGCGCGCGCGATGCTGCGGGCGGTTGGTCTCGGCGATGACGATTGGCAGAAGCCGCAGATCGGCATTGCCTCCGCCTGGAACGAGGTCACCCCGTGCAACATGTCCCTGCGCCGCCTCGCCGAGAGCGCGAAGCAGGGTGTGCGTGCCGCAGGTGGCGTGGCACTTGAGTTCGGCACCATCACCGTGTCCGATGGCATCTCGATGGGTCACGAGGGCATGCGCGCATCACTTGTGTCCCGCGAGGTGATCTGTGACTCCGTGGAAACGGTGGTGCACGGTGAGCGCTTCGACGGCTTCGTCGGCCTCGCCGGCTGCGACAAGTCGATCCCCGCGATGCTCATGTCGGCAGCGCGACTGAACCTGGCGAGTGTGTTCGTCTACAACGGCTCCACCCTGCCCGGCGTGCACAAGGGCCAGAACATCGACATCACCACGGTGTTCGAGGCGGTCGGCGCGTGTGCCGCGGGCACCATGTCGCACGACGAACTCACCGACATCGAACGGGCCGCATGCCCCGGCGAGGGTGCATGCGGCGGCATGTTCACCGCCAACACGATGTCATCGATCGCCGAGGCCCTCGGGATGAGCCTGCCTGGTTCGGCCTCCGCGCCCGCCGTCGACCGCTCGCGCGAGGACGACGCGGCCCGTGCCGGTGCTGCCGTGGTGAACATGCTGCGACTTGGAATCACCGCGCGCGACATCATGACCAAGAAGGCCTTCGAGAACGCCATCGCAGTGGTGAACGCCCTCGGCGGCTCCACCAACGCGGTGCTGCACCTGCTCGCCATCGCCTACGAGGCCGGCGTCGATCTCTCGCTTGAGGACTTCAATCGCATCGCGGAGAAGGTGCCGCACATTGCCGACACCAAGCCGGGTGGGAAGTACCACATGACCGACGTGCACCGAATCGGTGGCGTGCCGGTGGTGCTGAAGCACCTGCTCGATGCCGGCCTGCTGCACGGTGACGTGCTCACATGCACCGGCCGCACCATGGCAGAGAACCTCGCGGACATCGACCCGCCCGCACCCGACGGCGACGTGATCCACCCGTTGTCGGATCCCATCCACGCAGAGGGTGGCATCAACATTCTCGTCGGCTCGCTCGCTCCCCAGGGCTCGGTTGTCAAGGTCGCCGGACTCACGAAGGACCAGATGCAGTTCGAGGGCCCGGCCCGGGTGTTCGACGGCGAGGACGGCGCGATGGAGGCCATCATGAACGGCACCATCAACCATGGCGACGTGATCGTCATCCGCTACGAGGGCCCGAAGGGCGGCCCGGGCATGCGCGAGATGCTCGCCATCACCGGTGCGCTGAAGGGTGCCGGTTTCGGCAGCACCGTCGCGTTGATCACCGACGGCCGTTTCTCCGGCGGAACGTGGGGCTTCTGCATCGGGCACGTTGCACCGGAGGCCGTCGACGGCGGCCCGATCGCGTTCCTGCGCGAGGGTGACCGCATCCGCATCGACGTGCCGACGAAGTCACTCGATGTGCTGGTGGACCCTGCCGAGATGGACAGGCGCAGGGTCGGCTGGAAGCCCAACCCGCCGCGCTACACGAGCGGCGTGCTCGCAAAGTTCGCGCGGCTCGTGCAGGGTGCAGAGCGCGGTGCCGTCACCAACGTGAGTCTCTGACGCCGCGACAACGGTGGCCCCGGGGGCCGGTTTGTTATCGTCAGTGCATGCGCAGGGGAAAGACAACGGCTGTTCTCGTTGCGGCACTCTCGGCACTGACGCCCCTGGTTGTCATCTCCACTGCTGAGGTCGCATTGGCTGCGCCGTGCACCCCCACCTCATCCTTTGCGGGCACCGACACAGTTCTCAGGTTCACCTCGACCGGATCCTGCACGTGGAGCGTGCCGGCCGGTGTCACGCAGGTGCGCGCCCTTGTCATCGGTGGCGGCGGTGCGGGCGGCAAGTCCACGAACGTGGGCGGCTCCGGCGGAGGCGGTGCAGGAGCCATGGTGGTGCACCCCACGTTCGCGGTGTCGGGTGATGTCACTGTGGTGGTCGGCGCGGGTGGCGCCACCACGAACACGTATGACCGTGGGGCGAACGGGTCGTCCTCGAGCCTCGGCACGCTGGTTGCGATCGGCGGCGGCGGCGGGGGCGACTGGTGCGATGCAGGGTGTCAGTCCTCGCTGCCCTCGCGACCGCAGATTCCCGGCGCCGACGGCGGCTCCGGCGGCGGCAGCGGAGCGGGGCTCGCCGACTCACTCGGAGGAGCGGTTGCTTCCCAGAGCCTCCCCGCCGGCGCCACGTCGTACGGCAACAAGGGCGGGGACGCGGTGAACGGCGCCAACTTTCATGGTGCCGGCGGCGGCGGTGCAGGTGCCGCCGGTGCGAACCGTACGTCGGCCTCGAACCCGCCGACGGCGGGCGGCATCGGCCGCCAGTCCGACATCACCGGCACGAACACGTACTAC